>CAYWGX010000131.1:0-7535 GCA_964457635.1 uncultured Leptolinea sp. | reverse complement strand
GCCGGGTACAGTCCCTGCCCAGGTAATGAACAGTTTCTATAATTCTTTGTATGCTTCTCTATTGTATCATCAGAAAAATGTTTTAAAATGGGTGTATGCGTTTTTATAACTTTTTTGCTTTTCTCATCTTTTTTGTCTGCTTCACCACCCTGCCAATTTCCGGACAAAGCTGTTCGGAGCAAGAGGTCACGATCGAACACCATGCTTTTCCGCTCGAAGAAGTACACGGAGAGTTTCAATTTGATGTTTACATCCCGCCCTGCATGGATGAACGGATCATCGGCGGCTATCCGGTGGTTTACCTGCTGCACGGGCAGGATATGGGCATCGAGGTCTGGCAGGAGATGGAGATGGATCGTGTTATACGGGAGACGCTGAATCAATATGATATCCCGCTGTTTTATACAGTGGTTCCGCAGGAAGACCTGAACCTGCTCAGTCTCTCGCTTTCGGATTTCGACAAAGCTGTTTTGGAACATCTCATTCCCTGGGTCGATGCGCATTACAATACCTGCACTACACGAAACTGCCGGTCACTCGGAGGGCTATCGCGGGGAGCACTTTGGGCGGAGAAAATTGCCTTTGAACACCCGGAAATATTCGGCTCCTTAGGTCTGATGAGCATGCCGGGAACGTTCACGGATGATCAGAGCCTGTATTTTCTGGCGGAAAAACACAAACCGGAGAATCTTCTGCGGATACGGATGGATACCGGGAGCGAAGACAGTTACCGTCACGAGGGCAGCAAAGCCGCATCGCAGCTGACCTTTATCGGCTATCCCTATGAGTATAACATTCAGCCCGGTGAACATAACCGGGCTTACTGGAAAGATCGTTTGTCTGATTATTTTGTCTGGTTTATGAAAGCCGTGGACCCGGCTCAGTCCTCTTTGACCATAGCACAAACCGCGGAATAATTGTCAGAATTCGCTTTCAGTCTTGACTGGATGATGTCCAGCATCATCGAGAGCCATTCCTGTGGCGTAGGAGAAATGTTCACGGTACGGACGATCTCCGCATTGGTGATCAATTCCCAGAACCCGTCCGTACACAGCAGAAATGCATCTCCGGGTTCAAGCTCCAGTGAAGGATAAAACTCACCGGCATAATCATCTTCGTTCCCAAGGGAATGGAACAGACGGTTTTGTGCCGGATGGGTAGCTATCTCCTCATAGGAGATCCGCCCTGCCGAGTAGGAGACATAAGCCAGGCTGTGATCATTCGTATGACAGACCACCTTTCTGTCACGGATAAAAAGGAAGCGGGAATCTCCGTTGTTGGCATACCAGAGTTTTTTTCCGTCGGAAAAAGCGCAGACAGCTGTAGTGAGAGGTCCATTCAGCTTCAGGATATCTTTATTCATTTGTTTGAGCGCTTCCTCAACCACGCTGCTGTTCATTTTTTTGCAGCTGCTCAGGAAAGACTCCAGCGACCGAACAGCCTCTGCGGAAGCCACCTCACCCTGTGTATGTCCGCCGAGCCCATCGGCTGCGATCCATGCCGTCAGGCCTTCTGTAGTAAAATAACCGACAGAATCTTCATTCGGTGAGCGTCCGCCCGGATCTGTAAACTGACAAGTCAATAAACGCATAAATAATTTTTTGCCTCAATTCAACAGCATGTTTATCAACATATTATATCAAAAGAACTCTATTTCGACCTTCAATTCAGGAATATCGCTGTTAATTGCCCTGATAAGGTTTTCAAGCAGGGTTTTGGCAGAGCTTTCCGCAAATTCATAATACTGAAGGTTTGAGCTGATGTCCTCCTGAATTCGTGTGCGGGCTTCATTCAGCTGCTTCCCCGCCAGGACTTCTCCATCCCTGACAGAGGTATTCCAGGCATTGGAGGCAAACCGCAGTATCTTCACATTTGCGTGGTCAATATTAATATTAATCGGCAAAAGCTCCGGCTTTGGTACACGGACAAAAACCATCGAACGTTCGTCATCTACAAGGAATTCGCCGGCAGCCAGGTCCACGGTATAAACTCCACTTCCGGGTACTTCGATCCAGGATTGGATGTTTTTATTCGCTTTTTCCGGTTCTTCGATCATGAAAACCACATCACTGACACTCAGAACTTCCAGATTTGCGGTTTCCCGAATGTTGCCGAGCGTGATCACGGCACGATTTTTCACGTGGTAATTTTCTTCCCCCGCTTTAAATCCCTGCTCATAAAAGCCCTGATATGTGGCTTCTTCCGCGGTTTTCCGTTCCCGGTCAAAAGCCTGCTTGACTGCGAGGGTCCCGCTGCTGAAAGCAAAGAAGGAAATAACTACGGCAGCGATAAACAGAACTAATGCCGCGATCAGGAAAAATTTCTGAATGCCGTGATTCTTCCCGGAGCTGCCGCTTTCTGAAGATTTTATGATTGGTTTCTCACTCATTTTCGTACTTTCCTTATGGCTCGGTCCTGAACAGAACAGTGATTTTGCTGCAATTTGCACAAACACTTTCTGAAAGCAATCTCACCTGCTTCTTCGCACTGTTCCGGGCCATCTCCATCAGCATGGAATAATTGGAAACCTTTTCCGGTGAGATCGTATCGATCATGCGCAGCGAATTCAGATATGACTGGAAGCCGTCATCCGCGTTCCCGTTAAAGAATTTCCGCTGATATTCAGCCAGGAGCTCAGTCTCGGAATCATTGATGTGAACAGCGGAAGTCGGTTCAGGCAGAAGGATGATCACTTCCCCATCAGACGTTCTGCTGATGGATGCCTGCATCAGATCCACTGAAAAAACCGCACTTCCCCGGAACAGATATAAGGCGGCATATTTATTCCCTACCTCGTGATAATCCGGGATTTCCACATTTGCAACCAGCACTTCCAGATTTCCTAAATTCTGAACCGTTCGGGATATTTCAGCAGTCGTATCTTCCGCACTCAATCCTGATTCTTTCCCTGCCCGGGCACCATCTTCCATGCCGGTCGTCACCCCTTTATATGAACCGACAGCCAGCCCGGTCATCTTGCCGGCTCCGCTGCCGATACTGCTGCCGATTTCCGCGGAATTGAGAAGGAAAAATCCGGCAGCAACTGCCAGGATGATCGACAACAATAATAAAACCGGCGGCTTAGTAAGGATTCGCAGCATCTCTTTTCACTCCTTTCTGCAAATTGACAAAATCCCTGCAGCGGAGCGTCTTCCCCTGCAGTTCATCGGTTACATTCAATTGCCTCGAAGCTGCATACGGGCTCCAGATATCAACTCCCTGCATGCGCTCCTCCGGGGTCAGATAAACTTCATACCCGGCATCCGGATTCAGCAGGTAATCAAATTGAAGATCCTGACCTTCCCGCAGCATGACCGTCCCGGTGAGCCTTTCGGTCCCTGTCCAGAATGCACATTCACCCAAATCATCTTCCGAATCCAGCGTAACGAATATTCCGGGTTTTACCGGATGATTTTCAATGATCTCATTCAGGTTTGAAATCAGGTCCGAATATTTCATTTCAGCCTGATAGACATTATCCTTCACATTCTTCCCGTAAATGCAAAATTTTTCTTTCGGTACGATCCGAACCGTGACTTTTTCGCCTTCGGCAGGCAGTTCACTGCCTTCAGCATAACGGATCCCGGATGAGCTGTACACTTCAAAATCCGCATTTTCAAGGACATATTCATGAAAAACGCCGGAACGGTCGCTGTTCGCCTGCGTCACTGCCAGATGAAAATCCATGGATTCAGCGTCAGGTATCTCAAACAGATAATCTCGCCCGGATTCGTTTTCAACAGAAGCGAGTCCCGTTATATCTTCTGAAATCACTTTCAGATCGGCGGGCACCCGGATCAGGATCTCATCCCCGACTTTCAGGTCGGACAGAGAGATCTCCGTATCGCTGAAATTATTCAAAGCCGTAACACCGTTCACCTGAAGGAGCGAAATGATGTTTTGTGTTTCAATCACACTTTTATTCCCGAAAATTGCGGCAGCTCCATCCAGAAATGAGTCCATCATATTCTGATAGCTGACGCTGTTCGTGAGCGTCATCGTCCCATAAGGATGCAGGATGACTTCATATTCCATATAGTCATTGTCGGAAGGTTCCGCAAGGAAGGTGATCAATGAATCACGGGAATTTTCCCAGTAACTCTCCGGTTTTGAGCCCGCAAAATATAAGGTTCCCTGATACGGACTGTAATCATAGACGATCCGGTAAGATTCCATCGGCTTCAGTTTTACACGGACATTCCCATAACGTTTTCCGTTGATCTCCCAGCTTCCGTTTTCCAGCGAAGTCCTCTTACCTTCCGCATTTACAGCCGCTGCGGAGAGTTTTACCGTCCGCTCACGGTATTCACCAAGGGGGACGATTGAAATATTCAAGCCTTCAAAGTCCTCCGGAATCTGAAACAGCTCACCTGAAAAATTTTTGACGGATTCCATTAACTGTTTGACGCGGTTGTTTTCATCTAATTCGTAAATGCGGAACTCTGAAAACTGATAAAGAGAACTGTAAGGATTTTCCGGTTTCGGTTCCGAGAAATAAATGGTGTCTCCGGGATTCAGCCAGCAGTCTGCAGTGTCCAGAGGTTCAAGCATCCGGGCGTCCAAAAAGTAATCGAAATGCAAAAAATCATTCCGGGCAAAACTTACGTGAATAGGTCCCGGTTTTATCTGACTCAGTTCATATTGTTCAAGCTCCGGAGAGCGATAGAAACCTTCGCCATCCAATGCATCAGATTCTTCCATCTGCTGATATTGAATATAGGAAAGTTCCTCAGGCACGCCGGAATGCTCCCATAGGATTTTTTCGACCCGGCTCCGGATCCCGCTGCAGCCGGAAAGAACAAATAAATCCGGGAGCAGTATCAATAATACTGTTAATTGCTTCTTTTTCATCATTTTAAATTATTTATACCATCTTCTGCATAGCGGAACAAGGCTCAGGAAAAGTTTGGTTATGCCCTTATCAGAAAAAAAGCAAAAATAACTGACTTCTTCCGGAAACTTTAGTATAATCAATAACGTTTTGGAGAGAGGGTAAAGGATTGTACTACCCTGCTTGATGTCGATTTTTATTCAGAAAAAGGAGAGAGGGCGTTTTCAGGCGTCCAAAAATTATGAAAAAATTTTCTTTTCTTTTTGTCGTAATGGCTCTTGCCATGTTCGCTTTTGTCTTTGCCGCTTCCGCTCAGACAGAGCTGCCTGCCATTGATGAAAAAGAAGCAGCTCCCTACCTGGGTACCTGGTACATGGATCGGATGTGCTTCGGTAAAGATTGCATGGATCTTTCTGGCTTGGGAATGGTTTCCACATTGACCTTCAACACCGACAACACCGCTGTGATGAAAGCGGAAGATTCCAATGAAACCATGTCCTGGTATATGAAAGACGGTACTGCACTGGTTCTTTCCCAGGATGGAGAAGGCAAGACTCAGGAAACGCCACTGAGCATTGATAAAAATGGCAGCCTGATCATGGGTGATGAAGAGGGATCTGTTTACTTTGTACGTGAGATCGCACCCACCCCCGGTACCGGCGCTCTGAAGGCTGATGCCACATACGAAGATTTCTCCGGCGAATGGTTCCTGAACGGAATCATGTTTGACGGCGAAATAATGCCTGCCTCCATGATCGGCATGAGCGGCAGTCTGGTCATTCGTGAAGATACGATGGATGTCAATTTCGAAGGTGAAGAACCTGAGGAAAACGTCTCTTACACCCTGGCTGACGGCAAGATCACCATGACCGACAAATCCACCGATGAAAACGGCGCAGAAGTTGAAGCAACCATCATCCTCGAATATCATGAAGACAACAGCATTCTTCTGCAAATGGAAGGCGAAGGAGAGAATATGTACCTGGTGTATGTCCGCAAAGAAGCCCTGACCACCGGTCCGAGTATGTTCGATCTGATGGGCGGTTTCATGGATGAGGGAATCGAAGGCCTGTCTGACGAAGCCGAAATGAGCGATGAAGAGCTCGAAGCTGCCTTCGCGGAACTTTTCGCTGAACTTGAGGCTGAAGGGGCTCTGGAAGAGAACTCGAACTTTGACCTCAGCGCCCTGCTGAGCGAACTCAATGTGGAGGGTCTGCTGGAAAATGTCAACCTTGATGAACTCAAGAGCCAATTCACAAATGAAAACGGTGACTTGGACCTGAGCAGTGTTCTTGATAATACAAACGTCCAGGGACTTCTCAGCGGAATCTTCGGTGATGAAAACGGAGAAGGAAGCGTTGACCTCAGCGGCATGCTGCAGGGTCTTTTCGGCAGCGAAGGGAAATAAAATTTCCTGAATTCTATTAATAAAACGTAAGAAAGCCGCTGAATCCAGCGGCTTTCTTTTTTTTAAATTTATACGATTTCACATCAAATCTACGGTTCCGAACTGCCTGTCACCGGCATCGCCCAAACCCGGGAGGATATAGCCGTGTTCATTCAGTTTTTCATCTATGGCAGCAAGATGGATATCAATATCCGGATGTGCCTTGTGAAGCGCCTCGATTCCTTCCGGTGCTCCGATCAGGCCAACGAAGCGGATGCTTTTTGCTCCCCAATTTTTCAGAATATCCGCCACAGCAATCGCCGATCCACCGGTCGCAAGCATCGGATCCAAAATCAGGCAATGGTCAACAGTCCGGTAATTCGGCAGTTTGTTGTAATATTCCACAGGTTTCAGCGTTTCTTCATTTCGATAAAGCCCGATATGCAGCACACAGGCATTGGGGATCAGATTCCAGATACCATCGATCATCCCAAGTCCGGCCCGAAGGATCGGGATCAGTGCGATTTTCTGCGCCAAAACGTGCGAATTCATTTTCATCAGCGGCGTTTCGATTTCTTTGTCGACAAGCGGCAGATCCCGTGTAGCCTCGTAACAGAGCAATGTTCCCAATTCACTCACCAGTGAGCGAAACTCATTCGGCTTTGTATTCTTGTCCCGTAAAATGGATAATTTATGCTGAATCAGTGGATGGTTTGAAACGATAGTATTTGGCATGTTCCCTCCAATTCGTGGAATCAGGCTGTAATTTAGACTTTCTTCTAAATTAGAATAACCTCACATTGGTTTACAAATGCGGTCTGTATTTATACAGAAAAAGAAGGGGCAAAATTGCCCCTTCAAAAATACCGTTATTTTATAATCAACGGACAGCCGGCGGATTATCGGCATCCTGTGAAGGATCGAAGATGTGGAAGTTGGTCATGTCGATGGTCAGGGTGACTTCATCACCAACCTTGTAGCGGCTGCGCGGGTCAACACGGGCAACGAACTGGGTGCTGCCATTGATACCGTAGACGAAGATTTCATTACCCATCAATTCGGTGACGTCAACCTTGGCCTTGATTTCGGCTTTGATGATGCCGGCCGGGCAGTAATCCGGATTGTGGATGTTTTCCGGGCGGATACCGAAGATGATATCTTTTCCGTCCATGTTCACGTAAGCGGCTTTGCGCTGTTCCGGAATTTCGAGCTTCAGTGTATCATTGACGACAAAGATCTTGTCCCCTTCTTTCTTGATCTTCGCATTGAAGAAGTTCATGGACGGGGAACCGATGAAGCCGGCATCGAAGGGAAAGG
>CAYWGX010000130.1:0-7566 GCA_964457635.1 uncultured Leptolinea sp. | reverse complement strand
TAATAAGGGACAACAGGGACGGGTCCCGTGTGTCCCAGGCGTGAGACATCGGGAACTGTCCATATTGTCCCTGGAGTCAGTGCTTCCTTAAATCCAGACATTAAACACCTGACACCTAAAACCTAAAACCTGAAACCTCATATTTCTGATTTCTGATTTTTTAAAATCCCAGCTCGTAGACCCGGTCAACGTAAAGGTTGGCCAATTCGCACTTTCCGGTTAAAAATCGCCGGACATTCTCCCAGGTAATCGGCTGGTTATAAGCCGCCACCTGGTTCATGGCATTGAACAAACAGCCGGAACCGGAATAGTAATTGGCAACGGTGAACTTCCACATATCCTCATGGGAGGAAACCGCAGCCGGAGAATCTCCCATCACATTGGTCACGATCTGGTTCACCTGATATACACTGGCACGAATGGCGGCAGCCAGGACTTCGATTTCCTCATCCGAGCCGACTTTGGAGATCACCACACCGCGCAGCACGATCTGCTCCGATTCATTCAGATTGGAAAAACCGCCCATGCACTTTTCCGTGTCATGCGGATACGTATTCATGCAAACTTTGAGGAAATAAGAGGCATTCCAGCGCAGCAGCATGTCAGCACCGCTTTCGGTCAGCATTCCCAGTCCGTATTCAAAGGGTGTCTCGGAATAAGGCCAGAACTGGGATTCCTGCGCGATCAGCCCCTTGACGATCCGGGGCGGTACCTTCTGCTTCGCCGAATAATTGAAGATCAGCTCATCATACTGGTTCTGCATGTCAAAAACCATCTTGGCCGTGACCTGCTCACCGCACCCGTTCGGCGTCCCGTCCAGATTCAAACCATAATTATCACAGAAAGATGCATCCACTTTGCCGGAGCGGATCAGTTTCGCTCCCAACAGCTGTAATTTATGTTTTGTCACCAGATAATCCATTGTCGGAACTTTTTCAAGCACCGCAGGCTGCTCCTGATTGAGCGACGGGAAGGTGTACCAGACATCAGAGCCGTAATAAGCACTGTCCGGGAAGGCATCTCCGATAACATCAAAAAAGTAAGCGGATGAGCTGTTTTGGGCAGGAACAGCCCGGAACTTCAGCCAGAAATGATCACTTTGATTAGCACCGGAATCCATCGCCCAGTATTCAAACCACACACCGGAAGAATCCGTAGCAGGCAAACGCATCTGGCAGGCATTGCCGTTGCAGGCCGCCTCATAAGTCCCGATGCGGATATGAACAGAGGTGATGATACCGTCATTATTATCCGGTCCATGCGCGATCAGCAAAATCTCCGGTTTCTGATCACACAACTCGCCGGGCTGACAATTCACATTGGAAACATCAAAACGGATCTGCCGCAGGTTTTGCACCTGATAATCGATCAGATTTGTGCTGATGGGATCCTCTTTCGGCTTCTGTCCAATCCTGCGCAGGAACAGACCGGTACAGGAGACTGCCGATGGATCCTGACCGTAATGCCGGTTGCAGACAGGGGTCGTCAGCCAGGTTTGATAGAGCACATCCCCGCAGCCTTTGAGTATCTCATCATTGTTCGGAGTACGGTCCTCATCCAGGACGATCGTGCAGGCGGTGTCATAACTTTCCCAATATGCGAGCTGCCAGATGGTCTGCATATCCTGCTGGGCACGGACCGGGAAATGAATTAAAAGCAAACAGAGTATACCCCACCAGATTCCGCGAAGTATACTTTTCGGTGAAAAAAGGAGACAATATGTCTCCTTACTCAATTGTGCATAGGGTACAGCACGTTTACCTGGCACAATAAATTACAAGGTTTGCTCCCCATTCCAAATTTGTCCGGATCTCATCCCTGTGAAGCAATTCATCATTCAGTTCACCACTCCACGGCGATGTCAGCGGATCATTACACAAAACACATTTGTTCCCGCAGAACAGACGTTTTGCAGAAATCTGTTCCGGTGGAATACGGAAGAAGAAAGGTTCATGGAAGAACCCGGCTTTTTCCGGATCGGCAAGAACAACTTTGAAGGTATCGGCAAGGGCTTTCAGCGTCCTGGCACCGTTGGTGTCAAGACCTTCCATCAGGATACCCTTCCCGTTATTATAATAGTTTTTCAAAATTGCGGACTGTGCCGCGGACGGTTCAAAAGTCTCGGCAGCACCGATATAAACCATGTCATAATTATTGATCTGTTCGTCGATTTCCGGCAGCACATCCACGATAAGACGAATATGCATTTGCTGTTCCATCTCCCGGATCAAAACACGCCACCCGGCATATACCTGCCGGTTGTCGGACGGATAGGTGATCACAGCTACACGAATCCGATCCCTGATATCCGACTGCTCTTCACGGTAACGAAGGTCCAGTTCATCCGCCTTCGGCTGATAGGGATCTTTGGCATCGCGGACCACAGCCCCTTTTGCGGAAATCGTCACACGGGCCAGCTCCACAACAGGCTGTTTTGGCAGTGACTGGCGTGCGGCAATGATATATTCATGCTGCATGTATTTGATTTTCGTCTCGGAAATTTCCTTTTCATGCTCCGCATAGCCCAGCAGCAGCATATAATTGCCGGCACCTTCATCGCCGAAATCATAAGCAATGGTCTGGTCTACCACGATCACACGGCCCATCTCATCGACAGCCGCACCGGGCGTGATGAAAACGTAATGATCAGCCGGATCATTGGCATGGATCTCAAGGCCGCAAATGATTCCCGGACCGTGCATGGAAAGGATATGTGCACGCATTTCGTCCCGATGCTCGTTGTGGGCCGATTCCCAAACATCTGCGGTTACGGACATCCCGTCATAAGCTTTCAGGCTGCGTTTCGGATAAAATTTAATTTTTGCACTATCGTTCATTTTTTACTCCTCATCTGCTATGCAGGATGTTATTCGTATTTACAGGCAAGTGAAAAAACCGTATGAGCGGGAACGATTTCCCGGATAAACGATTTGATTTTTTTTGAATATTTTTGTTTGGTGAACCCTGTCCGTTCCAATTCCGCCGAAGGCACGGTCATCGAAACCTGCACCATATTGGGTTTATTATCCTGACCAAGAGCGAGCCCGTCACCGATGCCCATCTGACCGCCGATCACCATGTTGTGAGCTTTCCGCTCTTTGACCTCCACATGGCCGCCGGAATACATCTCCAGGAAAAATCGCAGAGACTCGGCTGTTCCCCGGGTGCGGGAAAAGGGAATGGCATTCTTGATCAGCTCCCGAACCCTTTCCCGCGGGAAAGTTTCATCGATCTGCATTCCGACCCATGAAGCAAGCCAGTTCAGGAATTCATCCGGCGTCAGGTCCGGGTCATAATAACACTCTCCCATCGAGATCTGCTGATTGATCGGCTTCCAGAAACTCTCAAACATCATCAGAAAACGGTTCATGAAATCATCATAGCTGTAAATTTCAGGCAGGAAGCGCATAAAGGAAGCATCAGCTTTCACCGTCAGTTCAATCGAACGGGAGCCACGTGGTTCCGTGAAAAAGTCACTGCTGATATCGGGTACATCCGCAGCCATCCAGCCACAAAAACTCAGATAATGGTTCATGCGGATGGAATGCAGACGAAGCGTGATATGCAGCTCGGAAGACTGTCCCGGTTCCAAATATTTCGACAATTGAACAGCAAGCATCTTCCCGTCAAAATCATGGGAATAAACAGTCAGATAGTTGTCATCAACGCCATCCATGTGGATCGCTTCCACATCCACCATTTTAGGAAGATGGATGCACAAAATCGTCCGCATCGGGTTTTCAAGCCTTACCCGAACCGTCAGCTCTGCACTTTCCATCGGATAGCAGACATAACGATCCAGAGCAAGCTCAAAAGAATATCGGTCTCTGCCGCCAAAAGCCATGGGACTCATGACGCCCCTCCGTTCACATAATCTTCCATCGTGGTCACTGTGATCTCATGCCGCAGGGAGCAAACCAGACCATCCGGAGGCAGGACAAGCATCTTGTCCATCGGTTTCAGCTCCATATCCTTGCTGCCCAGATCATCCGAGTTTTCATTCAGCGGGCTCACAGAACGCCATTCAACATCTGTGTCCAGAACGTATTTGACGCTCGGTATCTTCTGTATCAGAGAAACGATTTCCGCATTGAAAACGTTCCGTCCGAATTCCCAGCCCTGTGAAAATTCATCGTCAACGATCTTATCCTTCAGCGGGCAGAGGTAACGGTTCAGCACTTCAGTGACTTCCGTGCTCACATCCGCATCACTGGCAAATTCCTGTGCAACCACAGTTGCCTTGACCTTGACGCCGAAATACTTCGGCTCATCGATGTTCAGCGCAGTCGTCAGCAAGCGGTACTTATCCAGATAACCGCGGACTTTTGCCCGCAATTCATCACTGACATGAAGGGCATGCAGATCGCCGAAATGCAGCGAATCGACCACATCCGGGACGATCACAAGGGTGACTGCACCGGTCCCGGTGACTTCCGGTGTCACACAGCGAACGCGGGCGACTGCCCGGTTGCTCTTCATTGCAAACTGCTCAAAATCAGCCGCAGTAACTGCCCGGCGCTGAGATTGAATTTCACGCTGAGCCCGCTGAATCAGTTCCTCAAGCGTTTCCTGATCCCGGCCGCCAAGGGAACGGTTCAGGTTCGATGCCCGTGAGATATAAGCCAGCGAAGTATTCATCACATCCAGTGAATTCTCCGGCATGTTCCCGCGGATCCCGCCTCCATAGCGGTAATCCGTCACGCGGATCTGACGTCCGCTTTCCGGGATCCGGCCATACTGGATCATAGAGCCATCAGGCTGGCGCACCGAAGGGCCGAAAATGATTTCACCCTTCGCTGTATCCAGGATATAATGTCTGGAGAATTTATCCGATGAAGCAAAATCATCCACCCGTGTCCAGGGTACGAAGACCTGTACACCTTCAACAGTCTCCTCAACCTCCACGGTCTCATCATCAGAAAAATTCAAAACAGGTGAATGCAGCAGGGAGAAACGCTGTCCGGGTTCACCGCTGGATTCGCCGAGAATTTCACCATTGACCACCTGAGCGTTCGCAGCAGGCACCTGAGCTCCGACCGTATAGACATGAAGGTTCGTCACACGTGGAGATTCCGTAAACATGCCCTGGGCAGCTTCCCGCTGTTCAATGCGGCAGCGGATCCAGAAAGCCTGCAGACCGTGCAGCACTTGCGAAGAAAAATTCAGAGGGGTATACAGTGTCAGACTGCCGCTTTCATTGTTCAGGCCGCCCGTGGTATCCCGTTCGCCTTCCAACTGACTGGGATGAAGTTCCTTCCAGCCGTCATCCGTCAGACATTCCCAGACCCAGGGCGGATTTTCACGTCGGATACCGACAGCCTCTGTCGGTTCGCATTCAAATTCCAGACGCAGGATGTGACCGCAGATATCATTCCGGTCATTGAACCCGAGGTAAAAAGTGTCGCCGTTTTGCGGTGTTTTTTCGAAGGGACGGAAAACATCAAGACCAAGCCGGGAAAAGCTGTTCTGATTGAAATTGCTCTCCGTTCGCAGATGTGCCAGCAGCGGAGCGTTGATGTTCAGCTCCCTGGAAGTTGTAAACACGACCGGTTCCGGCTGATCTTCGGATTGTATTTCCGTACCCGCCGGAACAACGACAGTCGTATTGTCATATTCATCCAGCGGAAGCATCGCAGAAAGCCAGAAGGTGATGTCTGTTTCTGCCGTTTTTGCCGGTTCCATCTGAAACCCCAGCATTTCCAGGAATTTGAGATAGTTCTTCTCCGGAACGCGGTTCAGACGATAAACCATCATCTCCGTCATCCAGGCAAACAGCTCGATCATCGTGATGCCCGGATCGCTGATGTTATACTCAGTCCACTCCGGACAATAATGGATGATCCGTTTTCGGGCTTCATCCACCAAATCACTTTGGAAGCGTAAATTGTCTAAATTGGGTATCGGTAAAGCCATGAGCGTCTCCTTCACTTCCAGACCGGTCAATCAAGTTCCGGTTCCTTATCAATGTAAAACGGGTGCACGATATTTCGGGTATCATGCGTCGCGTTGATTTCATATTCAATATTACAGATCAGAGCAGTTTCAACCTTCGGGTCCCGTTCAACACGCACATTGCGCACGAAAATACGCGGTTCCCACATGGTCAGTGCCTGCTGGACTGCATCGCCCATCAAGGTCATGGTCTCCGGACGGATCGATTCAAAAACCATCTCTTTCGCACGGCAGCCAAACAGCGGGCGCATCACACGCTCACCGGGAGAAGTCTCCAGGATGATGTGGATCGCCTGCTCAATATCCTCATTTCCGGTCACCAGCTTGATCCTGCCCGAGGAATCCGTTCCAACGGGGAAATTCCAGCCGGTGCCTATATATTTTTTATCCTCATTCTCCATCGCACGTCCATCCCGTATCACTCACCAAATTCAAATTTTAGCATAAACAGCATAATTATGTAAGCAGTTGTATGCTTCAAACATCGGCTGCCTGCTGCTCACGCGATCAGGGTCTTCATTGCGCCCTTCATGATCGCCGTCGTTACCGGCACGCCGGTCGCCGGGTTCACGCCGACCACCGTACTGGTCACACGGGCGGCCGGACGTCCCATGATCAGGACCGTCGGACTGCCGACCGTGATCGATCCGGTACAGGCCGCTCCTGCCACCAAATCCCCCATGCAGGCTGCCGGTACATTTTCGATCAAAACCGTCGCAGCACCCGGCCCCGTGATCGCATCACCGGTCGCCGTCATATCACCAAGTCTCGCAGCAGGAAAAGGCATAAGTATACTCCCTTAATTGATCTTTACGATCCCGCCCTGGATCTGAACCATGGCAGTACCGCCCAGTGAAAGCATGGAATTGGCTTTCACGTCCACTTTCACACCCTTCAATTCCGTACCGGATGCCTGCAGCGTCAGACCGGCCGGACCGGATTTCAAATCCACCTTCTGATTGCCGGAAACCTCAACGGATTGGTTAGCGCTGATGTTCACCTTCTGGGTGGCATTCAACTCAATCGCCTTCTGAGCCTTGAGTGACATACCCGCATCCGTGGAAGCCGCAAAATCCTGCTTGGCTTTCAGCGTCAGCTTTCCGTCAGTGGTCAGCGTCAGGTCTCCCTTCGACTGCAGATCCAGCTTGCCCTCAGAGATAATTTTAAACTCATTTTTTGTTGAGTCAATCTCAATCTTGTTTTTCCCGGTTTTGTCTTGAATGGTGATCTTTTCTTTTCCGGAGCTGTCGTCAAAAACGATCTTGTGCCCTGACCGGGAAACAATGATACGTTCATTGACTTTCTTGGTGCCCGCGTCGATCAGCTCACCGATCCCCTTGGGAAGTTTATCTTTCCCATTATATAGCACGCCCAGCACAAACGGAGAACTCATATTGCCGTTTTCAAAGGCCAGCAGCACTTCATCATTGACTTCCGGCAGGAAAACGATCCCGCGTTCGGCACCTCCGCCGACAAAAGTCAGCCGGGCCCAGCAGGAGGAAAGCTCCGAACTGTTCATCTTCGGCAGCCAGGGGTATTTCACCTGCACCCGGCCCAGCTTTTCCGGATCGTTGTTTGAAGTGACGATCCCGGTCACAACACCGCCGACCCGGT
>CAYWGX010000129.1:0-7639 GCA_964457635.1 uncultured Leptolinea sp. | reverse complement strand
CGAAAGCTGTGATGGAACAAAAAGGGCTCGAATTTCCCAAACTGTCCGACCTGAGCATCCTCGAGCTGGTGAAAATGGTCTCCCTGCACCTGCGCAAGTGCCATGCGGCATTCAACGGCTGCTACTATGACAACAACTTTCTCGGCATGTCTTACCTGAACTGGGAATTCCGCTGGTTCGAGCTGGGCAACCGCCTGAAGGCGACCGAGGTCAAGATCGGCAAAATCAAAGCCGGGCTGATCAAGGCCGACTCCATCCTGGAACAGACAGAAAAATTCAAAGACGAGCCCCGAACCAATGACCGGCCGGAGAAAGATATCACCCGAGGGATGAACCTGAATCCTTCCGCGCTGCCGATCGATGGCTCCGCAGCGCGGGAAATGCTCAAAAACGAAAAAGAAGCAGCCAGAGAAGAAGCCAAAGCGCAGCGGGAACTGGAGAAAGAACGCAGAGCATCTGAACCGCGGCACACTGCCCGTCCCTTTGATCTGGCCAGGCCTTTCGACATGCCATCTGCTTTTCCGATATTGGACGATTTTCTCAGCGATCATGGAACGTTTTCCGCAGATCACCCGGACAGCCGGTCTTATTGGCCGGACGAAGAGTGGTATGAAGAGATCCCGGACAGCTGGTCTCAGAAAAGCCCGGAAACTCTCTCACCGGTCCTTCTGCAGCCGGCCGCAAAACAGGAGCCGGAGATCCCACCGGGCTGCATCTCTGAAGCAGAAGCCCGCAGCACTCTGATAAAGGATGCCATGGAGCGGGGCGATCAGGAAAGCCTGATGGCGATCCCGCAGGAGAATACAGCGGCCGTCCATGCCCGCTGGGAACGCTATTGCGAAAGACTCGAGCAGGAAATCGCCGCTCTGGAAAAGAAATCTGCCGCTCCTCCGAAGCAAACCGTCCGGGCCGGTCCCGATGCTGCCACGAGGAAAAAACTGCGCAGTCAGCGGAAGAAGAAAAAATAGGTTTTTTGTGTAAAAGACAAATCTTTAGCCGGGGTCCGGAGGATTTCGGCTGTCTTGCGTTTCCGTCATGGATCAAAATGAACCATATCTATAAGGAAACGCTAACTCCGGCATATTACACGCACACATAAAAACAGATAATTTTTGATCAATTTCAGAAAAATTCCATAAACAAGAACGATAAGTGAAGCTCCCAAAAATAAAAACAGCGCTATAATTGAAAATGAAGTGAAAGTCATTGCAAAATTGTACCGGAAGATCAGCAGCACCAGTCTGAAGGTTGAAAAGGATAAATCAGTCAAGATATGAAAATTTACAAGTTTTCGAAGGACCAGCGCCTCCTAATCGAGGGCATGCGCCAACCTTTTGCCATCTGTCAGTTTATTGAGAAAGGTGTTATGACGCTTGCCGTTTCTGACGGTTTTTGCAAGCTTTTTGGATATACAGACCGTGCACAGGCATATTCCGACATGAATCAGAATATGTTTAAAGATACTCACCCTGACGATACAGCAAAGTTCGTAAATGCCATTCTCCGCTTTGGAACCGGTGAAGATCAGCTCGATGTTATCTATCGTACCAAGAAAAAAAGCGGTTCCGGCTATAAAGTCATTCATGTATCCGGCGAACATGTCGACACAGAGGAAGGACTGCGCCTCGCCCAAATCTGGTTTACGGATGAGGGTGATTACGAAGAAGAAAACCGGACAAGTCCGGTCCGCGGCAGCATAAAAACCACGCTTGAGAAAACACATGAATTCGCTGCCCGATATGACTATTTGACCGGGCTGCCCAATATGTCATATTTTTTTGAAAGAGCTGATTTCGGAAGAAAACTGTTATCGGAACAGGGAAGGCATCCCGCACTGCTTTATATTGATCTCAGCGGAATGAAGTCTTTCAACCATAAATACGGGTTTTCCGAAGGTGACAAGCTCCTTCGCTATTTTGCCTCACTGCTTGCGAAAACCTTTGATTCGGAAAATTGCTGTCACGTCAGCGCTGACCGCTTTGCAGCCTACACAGATGAAAACGGGCTGGAGGAACGCTTAGACGGCCTGTTCCGGGAATGGAATGGGATGAAAAAGAACATGCATCTTCCGATTTGTGTCGGTATATATCCCGCCCAGCTCGAAGAAGTTCCGGTTGGGATGGCTTATGACCGGGCAAAAATCGCATGCGACGCACTCAAAGGCTCTCATACCTCATCCTTCAAATACTTCAGCCGGGAACTGAATGATCTTATAGCAAAACAGCAGTACGTTATTGAAAACTTTGAACAGGCACTTTCCGAAAACTGGATCTCTGTTTACTATCAGCCGATCATGAGGGCTATCAACCAGAAAATATGTGATGTGGAAGCCCTTGCACGCTGGATCGACCCGGATGGAAGAGTTCTGTCCCCGGCAGAATTCATTCCCTATCTCGAGGATGCAGGATTGGTTTACAAACTGGATCTTTATGTACTTGAAAGAGTATTGGCTGATATTCATATCAAGCAGGCAGAGGGCTTTTACATCGTACCGCATTCCATCAACCTTTCCCGTTCTGATTTTGACGGGTGTGACATAGTCGAAGAAATCAGGCAGCGCGTTGATGCATCCGGGATCAGCCGAGACAGGATCAGCA
Source organism: uncultured Leptolinea sp. (assembly GCA_964457635.1). Lineage (GTDB taxonomy): Bacteria > Chloroflexota > Anaerolineae > Anaerolineales > Anaerolineaceae > Flexilinea. The sequence continues at coordinate 5,042 of CAYWGX010000129.1, read as the reverse complement.
TTGAAATCACGGAAAGCGTGATCGGAAGTGACTTTGAGTTCATCAAAGCCCAGGTCGAACGCTTCCGGGCATTGGGCTTTTCCGTGTGGATGGATGACTTTGGATCCGGCTATTCTTCGCTGGATGTCCTGCAGAGCATCCAATTCGATTTGATCAAATTCGACATGAGCTTCATGCGAAAGCTTGATGAGAACAATAACGGCAGGATCATTTTGACCGAGCTGATGAAATTAGCCTCAGCTCTGGGGTTGGATACGGTTTGTGAGGGCGTAGAGACGGAACAGCAGGTTCGGTTCCTGCAGGAGATTGGCTGCTCAAAGCTTCAGGGCTATTACTTCAGCAAGCCTTATTCCCTGGAATATGCGGTTGAACATCACAGGGAACATAAGCTGACAGAATATGAAAACCCGATGGAGTCTGCATATTATGAAGCCATCTGCGGATTGAATCTCTATGATGTAGGTGTCATTGCACAGGATGAAAAAACTTCGCTTCAGCATACCTACAGCACGCTCCCGATGAGCGTTATTGAGATAAAGGGGGACAGCACCCGATTTGTACGCACCAACCAGTCCTATCGGGACTTTTTCAAGCGCTTTTTCGGGCTTGACCTGTCAACTCTCGGACCCGAGTTCGTCAAGTATGATGCGGCTTTTATGAAAAATGTCGTAAAGACCTGCTGCGAGCAGGGTGTCCGCACCTTCTATGATGAAAAGATGCCGGACGGATCAATCATACATTCTTTTGCACGCAGGATCAGCATCAATCCGATCACCGGCATCACCGCAGTCGCTGTCGTAGTCCTCTCCATCAGAGAGCCGAATGAAAGCCTGTTGTTCGAACAGATCCTTTCTGTGATCGAGCAATTCGGTGAGTATATGCCCGGCGGTTTCTTTATCTACAAAGCTGATGAACAGGAAGAACTGCTGTATGCCAATAAGGCAGTCTGTGACATTTTCGGCTGTGACAGTACGGAAGACTTCAAGGCTTTCACCGGCTTTACTTTTCGGGGTATGGTGCACCCTGACGATTATGACAGGGTCGCCGCCTCGATAAAAACCCAGGTGGAAACAAGCCGTGCAGACCTTGATTCTGAGGAATTCCGCATTATCCGCAAGGACGGGGCCGTCCGCTGGATCGATGATTACGGGCATTATATTGAATACGATGACCAGAGCGGCCTGTATTATGTCTTCATCTCCGATATCACCGACAGACATGAACAGGCAGAATCAGATAAAGCGCTGCGTTTAGCTGTCATCGAAGCACTTACCAGAGCATATGATTCCGTTTGGCTTGTCACGGATATGGAAAAACAGCAGTTTGAGCTGTACCGCATTGATGAGAATACAGCTCATCTATTGCCTGCAAAGGAAGCGCTGAAAAACGCCAGGTTCTCAGACGCGTTCGCCTTTTATTCAAAGCTCGTTTTGGAAGAGGACAGGGCAGGGTTTCTGGACGCGGTTAAACCTGAAAACATCCTCAGGAATACAGACAACAAGATGGTCTATTCCGTACCTTTCCGCCGGGTTTTTGAAGACGGTATAAGTCATTACCGGGTGGAATTTTCGAAACTGGATCTGCCAAACGGAAAAATCAATATCGCTGTCGGGTTCAGAAATGTGGATGAAGAAATGCACAGGTGATCAGCTGTCATCAGCACTTTTGGATAAGTGAGGCGTAACATGAAGAAAAAAGGAATTTTAAGCATATTCAATGCGCTCTTTTCAGGGTTGATTATTTTCAGCATCTGTTCCTGTACTTCATTAAAGGATATCCTCCCAAAATATGCGCTGATCGGTTTGTCACTGCTCCTCGGCATCATACTCAGCCTGCTTATCAACAAACTGTTTGTTATGCTGGTTGAATATATAAAACAAACCAATTTCACCCATTTGTTTCTGGTAATGATCATTGTCATCATCAGTTCGATATGCGGCGGCCTGCTTGCCATTCCTTTTTCTGCGCTTCCCGGATTGGTAGGAGAGTTCTCTCCGATCATCATCCTCGTTTTATTTTTCGTACTCAGTGCAATTTTCTTCAGTTATCGAATGGATGCTTTTGTAGATTTAGCCAATCGGATCACCAACGGGAAGCTTCAAATTGCAGAAGTAGCCGCAGAGCATGAAGCAGCCGCATTGCTTGACACCAGTGTGATCATAGACGGAAGGATCGCGGACATTGCCCATTGCGGATTCATTCCCGGCTCCCTGATCGTTCCCAATTTTATTCTTCAGGAACTGCAGTATATCGCTGATTCGGAAGACGCACAGCGCAGACAGCGCGGCCGCAGAGGTCTGGAAACACTTTCCAATATGCAGAAAGACAAATCCATTTCCATCGCGATCGTCGATTTTGACATACAAAATGTCAGGGAAGCAGATGCTAAATTGATGCACGCTGCGAAAGAACTTGGATATCCGATCCTCACAAATGATTATAATCTGAACAAAGTAGCGGAACTTCAGGGAATCCGCATATTAAATGTCAATGACCTGACAAATGCGGTAAAATCAATTCTGCTGCCCGGTGAAAAATTGATCGTCAATGTCATACAGGAAGGCAAAGAGATCAATCAGGGAGTAGGATATATGGAAGATGGTACAATGGTCGTGGTGGAAAACGGAAGGCCTTATCTCGGTCAGCAGATCGACGCCGTTGTAACGAAAATTTTGCAAACCGCCGCAGGCAGAATGATTTTTGCCAGGCATGAAAAGGAACTCGGAGTAAGACGATGAGCATTCAATTATATAATACGCTTACGAACAAAAAGGAACCGCTTGAAACCCTTGAACCGGGAAAAGTGAAAATGTATGTCTGCGGGCCGACCGTTTATAACAAAGCTCACATTGGACATGCAATGTCAGCCATGGTTTTCGACATCATCCGGCGTTATCTGGAGTATCGCGGATATGAGGTACAGTTCGCCATGAACTTCACGGATGTTGATGACAAAATCATAAAACGGGCAAATGAAATGGGCGTTGACCCGTTCAAGCTTGCCGAAGGGTATATCGAAGACTTTCAGAAGGATATGATGGACCTGAACATCAAACCGGCGACCTTCAATCCCCGGGCGACACAGGAAATCGATGAGATCATCAAAATCGTACAGGGACTGGTTGATAAGGGCTACGCCTATCCGCTGGACGGTGACGTCTATTTCCGTGTCCGCAAGGATCCGGGTTACGGAAAGCTTTCCGGCAGGAATGTGGACGATATGAGGTCAGGGTTCCGCAAGGAAGTCGATGACCGGAAGGAAGATCCGCTGGATTTTGCCTTGTGGAAGTCCGCCAAACCCGGTGAGCCGTCCTGGGAAAGTCCCTGGGGCCCCGGCCGTCCGGGCTGGCACATCGAATGCTCAGCCATGAACCACCATCTTTTCGGCGATTCCATCGATATCCATGGCGGAGGCAACGACCTTGTCTTCCCGCATCACGAAAACGAAATTGCCCAGAGCGAATGCTATACCGGCAAACCCTTCGCACGCTACTGGATGCATAACGGCATGCTGCGCCTCAACGGCGAAAAAATGTCAAAATCGATCGGAAATATCATCAGTATTCAGGAATTTCTCAAAGAACACAGTGCGAATTCCTTCCGCTACCTGATCCTGAATTCCGCTTACCGCAATCCGATCATCTTCAGCGAAGAGACCCTTTCTCAGGCTGAGAAGGCAGTCGACCGCATGAAAGGTTCACTGAAACCTGCTAATCCGAAGACCGAACTGAAGGACGAAGAGGCTGTTTCAAAATTCAATGCAAAGATATCCCAGGTCAGGGAAGACTTCATCACAAATATGGACGATGACTTCAACTCCGCCGGTGCCCTGGGCTGCATTTTTGAACTGGTGCGCGAGATCAACACCATGCGCGACGCAGGTGCTTCCCAGGCTCAGTTGGATCCGGCTCAGAATCAGATCCGCGAATTTGCCAATGTCTTCGGCCTGGTGCTGGAAGAAGAAAAGTCCGATTCCGGACAATCAGCAGATATCTTCATTCAGATGCTCGTCGACCTGCGCTTTGAGCTGAAGAAGCAGAAGAATTGGCCGCTCGCCGATCAGATCCGCAAGGAACTCGGCGAACAGGGCATCACCATTGAAGACTCCAAAGAGGGGTCGCTCTGGTATCGGAACGCCTGATGAAAGAATGGATCACCGGACGAAATCCGGTTTATGAGGTTCTTTCCGCTCACCATCGGGATTCCTTTCAGGTAAAAATCGCCGACGGAGCAAAGATCGAGGGGCAGCTTGCCAAAATCTGCGACCTGGCAAGGAAATATCGGCTGCCCGTCACCAAAGTTCCGCGGAAACAGCTCGATCAAATCGGGGAAAATCACCAGGGTGTGGCGCTGGAAACGGCGCCATACCACTATTCGGATATTCACGAGATCATTTCCGCCGCAAATAAGCGGGAAGAACCCTTGTTTATTTTGATTCTGGACATGATCCAGAATCCGCAGAACCTCGGTACACTGGTCCGCACCGCTGCCGCGGTCGGGATGCACGGGATCATTATGCCGCAGGCAAAAGCCGCAGGCGTCACACCGTCGGTCGTGCATGCGTCAGTGGGTGCGACAGAACATATACGCATCGCACAGATGAACCTCTCCCAGGCGATCGATATCTTACACGATGAAGGCTTGTGGATCGTCGGCATGGAAGGCGGAGAAGGATCCTCCCCTGTACAGCCCAAACGACTGGACGGTCCGCTGGGGATCGTTGTCGGCAATGAGGGTGAAGGGCTGCGCCAACTCACCCGTAAAGCCTGTGATGAACTGTCAGCCCTCCCCATGGCAGGGAAAATCGAATCCCTCAACGCCGCCACCGCAGGCTCTGTGATGATTTACCTGGCCTATCTGAAGCGGCTGGGAGTACTTTAGGAGATAGGATATAGGATATATCCTGAGAAATTGTCATCTTTCCCGGCTCCCTTAACAAAAAGCGCGTATAATAGAAACCGTTTTGGGAACAAAACAAAATCAAAATCTTTAAAAGGGCGATGGTAACAGAGATTCTGTGAGAGGCGCCCGAAGGAAGAAAA
>CAYWGX010000128.1:2247-7726 GCA_964457635.1 uncultured Leptolinea sp. | reverse complement strand
AAACGGTTTCACAGTAAATATGTGCCAACGGGGCCGGTTGCCTGTAGTCACCGCATGGTGACGGAAGGAACCGTCCCCAACGGCACAATAATCAGTGCTTTCCAAAAATGTTATCTGCCTTTGAAAGGGGCGCTTATGAAAAAATTACTGCTGCTTATTTTGATCATTTTCTCCGCGATTTCATCTGTTTCAGCAGAAGATCCGGTCTTTGAAGATTACATTTATACGATCCTCTCCAATGGGACCGCGGAAATTACCGGCTATACCGGAGAACAGACGGCGATCACGATTCCGGAACGGGTACAGGATGAGATCCCGGTCACCTCGATAGCCGGCAGCGTCTTCTCAGGAAACAAAACCATTGAAACCGTGATCATTCCGGAAGGCATCGTCTCTATAGGTGACCACAGTTTCGCGGAGTGCACTGCCCTTGAGATGGTCAGTCTTCCGGAAAGTCTCCAATGGCTGGGGGATCTGGTTTTCCAGGGTGATATCAATCTCGCTGAAATCAATCTCCCCGGGAATCTGATACGAATCGGCATGAATCCCTTTGACCGCTGCGACTTACTGGAATCTTTCGCGATCTCCGAAAACAATACATACTACCTGTCAGAAGACGGTGTTTTGTATGACCGGAAAGCCGGCGCATTGATTTCCTATCCGGCAGGGAAAACCGACAGCACCTACAGCGTTCCTGATTGGGTGACAGAAATCTCCGCGGCGGCTTTTTCCGAAAACCGCTTTATTTCAGAGATCACGATCCACGAAAACGTCACAGACATTGAAGGCAACCCGTTCTGCGGATGCACATCTCTGACGGATATCATTGTGTCGCCATTCAATATCAATTTCGAGGCTGAACAAAACACCTTCTATAATCGAAAAACCCGGGAACTGATCGCCTATCTGTGGAACAGTGACAAAGACTATTATTCTGTCCCCTCCGGAATCCGTTCCATCGGCAACGAAGCTTTTTATAAACATCAGGAATTGAAACGGATCGATTTACCGAAGAATCTTGTTTCTATCGGTGATGCGGCTTTTGCAGAAAGCGGACTGAGTTCCATCAAAATCCCGGACAGCGTTGTATCCATCGGCAGCAGCACCTTCAGCGGCTGTGAAGCACTGGAAAGCGTCACCCTTTCGGAAAACCTCACGCAGCTCGAAAGATACACTTTTTCGGAATGTACCGCGCTGAAATCCATTGTTTTCCCGAAAGCATTGAACATCATCGGAGAGGGTGCTTTTTACAAATGCGAATCTCTCACCGAGCTCAAGCTTCCTGAAAACCTGTACTTCATCGGTGATTATGCCTTCCTCGCCTGCACCGGACTGACTTCCATAGACTTTCCGGATCACCTCTATTCCATCGGCAGGGGAGCCTTCTTCGGTCCGGAAAACCTGAGCGTTACCGTGGCTCCCGGATCACTTGCGGAAGAATGGGCAATTCAAAATGGCGTGCCAATCGACCATAAAGATGTCACGTATATTTTAACGGAATCAATATAACAGGATATAGGATATAGGATATAGGGTTTAGGATTCAGGGTTTAGGTGTCAGGAAAAATATGAAATGGTTTGAAGAGCCGTCCCAAAGTCCGGAGAATATTCGTCAAATGCATATTGCCCTGGCAGTGACCCTGCTGGGCAATGTGATCCTTGCGGCAGGAAAATGGGCGGCCGCCATGTATTCCGGCTCGTCCGCTCTCCATGCGGACGCACTGAATTCTGTCTCGGACGTGCTCTATTCCATCACGCTCATCATCGGACTGCTGATTTCCATCAAACCTGCAGACCTTTCCCACCCGCACGGGCATGAACGCTTTGAACCCGTTGTCGGAGCCATCATCAGCCTTTCCATGGGCTGGGCGGGAATCAGCGCAATTCAGGAATCCATTTCAAAATTGAAAGGTGCTCCTGCCCCCATCGAACCGGGAATGCCGATGATCGTACTGCTGATTTCCGCCGGGATCAAATGCCTGATGTTCTTTATCATACGCGGGATCGCGGAAAAAATCTCCAATCGCGCGCTGAATGCTGCCGCAAAAGACAACCTGATGGATACACTCACCTCAGCCACGGCTGCGGTTGGCGTGCTCTTGTCCTCATTGATCCACCCGCTGGCAGACCCTATCGCCGGTCTTCTGCTGGGAATCTGGATCCTGCGCACGGCAGTGCTGACTTTTATTGAAAATCTCAATTACCTCACCGGTCACGGCGCATCACAACAAACGCTGGACGAATTGAAAACGGAAATCGAAGCCGTTCCCGGCGTGATCGATGTCCATCAACTATACGCAGAATATGTTGGGACAAAGCTCAGGCTTGACGTTCACATCGATTTGGATGATGACATGCCCCTCAAACAGGTACACGAAATCGAAACCGAAATCGAGAACAAAATGGCCCTGCACGGAGATGTCGATCACGTCTTCATCCATGCAGAGCCCATCTCGGAAAAGTGACAAGGGGACGGTTCCCTCCAACTCCATGCCTGCACCGCAAGGTGCGGCCTTCGGCCGTTCGATTCGGTGCAGGAGCTTTGCCCATTCGGTGTTTCCGGGCAACAGGCCCCATGTCACTTTTTAAAGATATTTTCCTGTAATACTTTCTGCCGAATTTTTGATATCTTCCGGCGTACCGAAAGCCACGATCCTGCCGCCTTCCTCACCGCCTCCGGGTCCCATATCGATGATATAATCCGCATTCCGGATCACATCCAGGTCATGCTCAATGACGATGACCGTCGCACCATTGGAAAGAAGCGTGTCAAATACGCCCAGAAGGGTCTCCACGTCCAGCGGATGCAGTCCGATCGTCGGTTCGTCGAACACAAAAACAGAATCCGTCTGCAGTTTTCCCATCTCACTGGCCAGTTTCAGCCGCTGGGCTTCACCGCCGGAAAGGCTGGGCGTTTCCTCGCCAAGCGTCAGATAGCCGAGCCCGAGATGCTGCAGGACTTCCAAACGGGGAGCAACCGTTTTCATATCCGCGCAGAATTTCAGCGCCGTATTGATATCCATCGCCATCAGCTCCGGCAGCGAAAGATTTTGCCCGCTCTTGTTTTTATGTTTCACGGCATATGCCGCTTTTGCGTAGCGCGATCCGCGGCATTCCGGGCAGGGAATATCAACATCCGGCAGGAACTGTACATCCAGGCTGATGGAGCCGGTCCCGTCACAGACCGGACAGCGCAGATTCCCGGTGTTATAGGAAAAATCCCCTGCCTTGTATCCGTGGTCTTTTGCAGCCTGTGAACGGGCATAGATCTTCCGCAGCTCATCATGCACATTGGCATAGGTCGCCACCGTTGATCGAACATTGATGCCGATCGGCGTGGCATCGATCAGTTTTATATGCGAAATTCCCTGGGCTTCGATCCCGTTCACGTGCTCAGGCATCTTTTTCCCCTGGGTCAGCGCCTCCAGTGCCGGCACCAGACTTTCCAGGATCATGGTCGTCTTCCCGGAACCCGAAACACCGGTGATCACCGTCAGCTTTCCCTTCGGGATCGTCACGTCCAGCGGTTTTACGGTATGGATCGGATCCGTCAGCATATGGAGCGAACCGGCAGCGAATAATTCTTCCCGCGGACACCCGGGCATTGTTCGTTTGACTGTCCTGTCAGCAAGAAACGGGCCGATTTTTGAATCCGGATTCGCGCTGATTTGCGCAATCGTGCCCTCGGCGATCACCTTTCCCCCGTCTGCTCCGGCCAGCGGCCCCATTTCAATGAGCCAGTCCGATTCCTTCAGGATCTGCGGATCGTGATCCACCAGCAGCACCGAATTTCCGTCTGCCACCAGGTCATGCATCACACCGTTCAGCCCGGTAATATTCGCCGGATGCAGCCCGATCGAAGGCTCATCCAGCACATAAAGCACACCGGTGGTACGGTTGCGCACCGAGCGCGCCAGCTGCATACGCTGACGTTCACCGGTGGAAAGCGTGGATGCGGCCCGATCCAGCGAGAGATAGGAAAGGCCCAGGTCCATCAGCCGCCTTGCAGCAGTGAAGAAAGATTCACAGATGCTTTTCGCCATGGGACGCATTTCTTCCGGCAGGGAACCGGGCACAGCTTCCACCCATTTCACCAAATCGCCGAGAGAAAGTTTGCAGACCTCATCCAACGAAACTCCCTGTATCTGCGGCTGCCGGGCCCGTTCCGAAAGCCTGGTCCCGTGACAATCCGGGCAGACCTCTTCCTTCAGGAATTTTTCGACCCGCTTCATGCCGTTTTCATCTTTCACTTTGGAGAGGGCATTTTCCACCGTATAGATCGCATTGAAGTAGGTGAAATCCAGTTCTGCCGCTCCGCCGCTGGTTTTGTTCTGGATGATCATATGGTGTTTCACCGGCGGTCCGTAAAAGACGAGTTCCCTTTCTTTGGGAGTCAATTCCCGGAAAGGAACGTCTGTCCGTACCCCAAGTTCCCGGGCAATATCCTTCATCAGGGACCACATCAGCGTTTGCCAGGGAAGTACCGCACCCTCATCGATCGTCAGGCTTTCGTCCGGGACCAGCGTGGATTCATCCACGATCCGGACGGTTCCCGTCCCGCTGCAGCGCGGGCAGGCTCCCTGACTATTGAAAGCCAGTTCTTCCGCACCCGGCGCATAAAAATGCACACCGCATACCGGGCACACCAGATCCCGTTCAGCCGCCACATTCAGGGACGGAGCCAGCCGGTGACCGTTGGGACAGACGTGGTTCGCAAGGCGGGAGAACATCAGGCGCAGGCTGTTCAGCAGTTCGGTTCCGGTGCCAAAGGTCGAGCGGATCCCCGGTACACCCGGCCGCTGATGCAGCGCCAGTGCCGCCGGGACATAGAGCACATCGTCCACATCGGCTTTGGCCGCCTGGGTCATGCGTCTGCGGGTATAGGTGGAAAGAGATTCCAGGTAGCGCCGGGATCCTTCTGCATAAAGCACGCCCAGTGCCAGAGAGGATTTTCCGGACCCCGACACCCCGGCGATTCCGACGATTTGATTTAATGGCACATCCACATCGATGTTTTTCAGGTTATGCACGCGGGCTCCGCGTATTTCGATTTTTTCCGGCATTAATTTCTCCCCAAGGTTTCCTTCTGTATCTCAAATCAGTTTCAATATCAAAAAACGAAGGTGCCTCATATATTTCCGAGACACCTTTCAATCTTCAGGAAACTGCGTTTGCTATGCATATTCCGGGATAAGAACCGCATTTTCCTGATTGACTTTCTGAAGATTTTTCCGATAATTTTGTTCCCAATTCTTAAATATAGTTGTGAGCATCCAAAGAAATCTCCCAGAGACTCTGCCATTTCATCAGTTAGAGGTAAATCTCCCTCCAGTAAATCATAAAAGTCATACTGATTTATATGAAGTGCATCGGAGACTTCTTTTTCATTATATCCATTATTATTGATCAGTTCCTTGATCATCTCTCCTGTAGGAATTGCAAGATAACTTTCACTTTCTCTGTATGACATATTTACATC
>CAYWGX010000128.1:0-2147 GCA_964457635.1 uncultured Leptolinea sp. | reverse complement strand
CTTGTTTTTATATCTTACGACCATCTCGTTTATTATTATACAACATTTATAGAAAAATAATAAAAAAGGAAACGCTGACGATCATGTTTCGGCGGACGGTTCATTTTAACCGCCGCATCCGGCACATGGACGATCAGCGTTTCCCGACAATTATAAACTACTATTTGATGGTGATGCGGCCCTGCGGTTCAGCGTAGGCGCTGAGATCACCGTCGAAAGAGACAACATAGTCAACAAGGACCTTGTAGTCCGGGATGCCGGCGTCCAGAACGATTTCGTCTTTCATGAACATGTTGGTGCCGTCACCGCCGTCCTTCAGCAAATAGTTGTGGGAGGCGACAGTGTATTCCTCATCAAGTTCGAGTTCTTCCCATTCCTTGTCTTCTTCGTCCCAAACCTGCACATCGGTCACGCGATAGGGAGCACCTTCGATCATGCCGAAGTAGAGGTTGTTTTCATCAGCGATCACAGACGATTCAATGGATGTATCAATGGTGTAGCGCAGGCCGGAAACCTGGAGGAAACCGCCGTTTTCACCGAGCGCTTTTCCTTCCGGGGTCTTATATTCAGCCTGAACATTCCGGGAAGTCCATTCCAGAGCATCGAGGATCTGCTGGCCGGTAGCCTTGACTGCGTAAAGTGTGTTGCCGAACGGGTGAACAGCCTTGACATCACCGAAGGTAAGGTCGCCGGCTTTCAGATTGACACGGATACCGCCGCCATTGACAATGGCAATATCAGCTTTCGCGGCTGCCCGGTAGGCATCTGCGCAGAGGTCACCGAGGTTGGTTTCGCGGGAGCGGATGATGCGGACGCCATCCGGATCAGTGATCCACAGGTCAACATTGGAGGAAGCGAGAACTTCTTCCACTTGATCTTCGTAAAGATGATCAACAACAGCTTCAGCAATTTCGTAAATAAAGGGGGCTGTGAGAAGATTCTGGGTGAGCGTCCCGTCATCAATTGCCGGGAACAGTTCCGTGCTGATCTTTCCGTCTTCAGTGATGGTCAGAACACCGATATTGGCCAGTTTTGTTCCGGTAGAAGCCAGCGGAATTTCAACGCCTTCCTCATTCGCAACCATATCCATCGGGATCACACTGTGAGAGTGACCATCCAGACAGGCATCAACGCCGGTGGTATTGTTGATGACATCAATGGAGCGGTAAGGAGCATCTGAATCGCGGACGCCCAGATGAGTGAGCAGGATCACATAATCAGCGCCTTCAGCACGGGCATCATCGACAGCTTTCTGAACCAAATCGTAGAAAATGGCACCCTTTTCACCGGCACCGAAATGATAAACGAATTCACCGTCTTCCTGGAAATAGGTAGGAGTGGAAGTCGCGATAGCGTTCGGGGTAGCAACACCAACGAATGCGACTTTCTTCTCACCGAATTCTTCGATGACATACGGTTTCAGGAAATCAAGCTTGTTTTCTTTGGTCCCGGTGTAGGTAATGTTGCAGTCGGTATACGGGAACTCAGCAAGATCGGCCAGTTCAGCAATGCGGTCCATGCCATAGTCAAATTCATGGTTGCCGAGAATAGCCAGATCATAACCGGCAGCATTCATGAAATCAATGATATATTCCCCCTGGGAAATGGCGCCGTAAACATCACCCTGGATCGCGTCACCATTGTCAACGAGGTAAACATACGGAGTGGTTTTTTCATAGGCTGCTTTGAAAGAAGCAACACCTCTGTACCCCCAGTTGTCCTTTACACCGCAGTGAACATCATTGGTGAAAATAACGACGATATCTTCTGCATAGACACTGCAGAAAGAGGCAAGCATCAGCACTGCCAAGACAATACAGATCAAACTTTTCTTCATAGATACTCCTTTCGATTTGTTCGGAAAGCACTGATTAAATATGTGCCAACGGGGCCGGTTGCCTGTAGTCACCGCATGGTGACGGAAGGAACCGTCCCCAATGGCACATTAATCAGCGTTTCCTTTGTAATATCTATTATAACTGATTTCTTTCTGTTGAAAAGAGGAAAATTTTTAGAATTTGCTATCTGGAAAATTGCATCTGTCTTCCGTCGAAGCCCCCTGATTTTCCCGGTGCATCAACATCCAGGCAGCTGCTCCGGGAAGCGTGATGAGCACCGGCAGCATATAACGGAAGAACCCATTGATT
>CAYWGX010000127.1:0-7825 GCA_964457635.1 uncultured Leptolinea sp. | reverse complement strand
CGGCTTCAGCAGCACCGTTGCCGGCGTTGCCCGCAACACCCCAGATGATGTCGCACTTGTTGTCGTTGATCATGGAAAGGCCGTATTCCTTCGCGATGGCGGTATCGACATAGTCGTTGGTGTAGCGGGTGTCGATCTTGATGTCAGGATTGATGGACTGGGCGCCTTCGATGAAGCCGATGAGGAAGTCATTGATGACCGGGGAGTCAACGCCGCCGACGAAACCGACAACAGCTTCCGGATTCATCTTGTCCAGGGAGGTATCAGTGGTCATGCAGGCGGCATATGTGCCGACGAGATAACCCATGTCGTTCTGCTTGTAGGTCAGGTTCAGAACGTTGCTGTTTTCACCGACATAGGTGTTGTCATCGAAAATGATATATTTCTGATCCGGATATGCAGTTGCAACTTCCTTCAGGTAGTCAGGCATCTGATAGGTACCGCAGATAATCACATCATATTCTTCGGATTCGGAGACATCGTAGAGGGTGGAGAGCCAGGTCGGCTGGTCTTCATCGGTACCGCCCATTTCAATGGTGACATAGTTGATGCGGCCGGCTTCCTTCAGCGCTGCCAGACCGGATTCGGCGGAATCGAAGAAGGACTTGTCGCCCAGGTTGCCGTTGACGAGGTAGGCAACTTCATAGGTGTCGGCGAATACGGTGACCGACAGGGTGAGGATCATGGCGAGGGCCAAAATCATAGCAAAAACTTTTTTCATACTTACTCCTTTATTTTTGATTTGAAATGTCAGACATCATAACTGTCCGCTTATTATGATATCTCAAAATCCCTCGTATGTCAATAATCCTTTTGTCAGTGAATTTAAGACTTTTGTCAATAGTTAGGATATAGGATGTAGGATGTAGGAGATGTGGGCAGTTGAAAGTTGAATGTTGAAAGGTGAAGGGTGAAAAGTAAAATGTAAAAGGTAAAATGTAAAAGGTAAAATGTAAAAGGTATCACCTAACAACTACCAACTCTCAACTCCTCATTCCTCATTCCTTACTCCTCATTTCTCAGCGATATTTCCCCCGCCAGCCAGGTCTTCGTCATCCCCTGTGCATCCTGCGTGATCAGGCTGCCGTCCGGAGCGATGCCCGTGACGGTGCAGAGATCGCTGCTGCCGTCCGGATGGACCACCCGGGCGGTTTCTCCTTTATAGGCCAGGCAGCTTTCCCACAGGTCGAAGAATTCCGGCCTGCCCAGCAGCGGACGCAGTCGGATGAGCTGCGTCAGGAAGGTGCGGATCCATTCCGTCCGCGGGATGGCTGTTCCGGTCTCATCTTCGACGGAAGAGGCCGGATAGGTGATGTCGGGGATCTCCGGTGCGGAGCCACGGTAGAGGTTGATGCCGACACCGAGGATCAATGCGTTCAGCCGGCTGCCCTCCCACTGGGTCTCACATAAGATGCCGGCGATCTTGCGGCGGTTCAGCAGCACATCATTCGGCCACTTGATCCGGCTTTCAATGTTCCATTCGCGGAGCAGTCCTTCTCTCACAGCAAGTCCGGTCAGCGGGGAGAAGAGATTGAGATGGTCCATTTCGGCTTCAGCAGGACGGATGATGACGGTCATCGGCAGGGAGGCGCCGGGGGCCGTGATCCATTTGCGCTGCATCCGTCCGCGGCCTTTTGTCTGTTCAAAGGCGGTGATGACGGTCATGTCGGGAGCCCCGGCCGCTGCCCGTTCAAAGCCGAAGTCGTTGGTGGAGCCGATGCTGTCGAAGGCGTAAATCTCTCCCACCGGCAGCCTGGTTAAGGCTGTACGGATTATTTCCGGCTTTACCGGATCTTTTTTTTCACTCATAGGCTTTTTGCGACGATTTGCGGATCGTTAATTGCGTTGTCCAGCAGACGGCTTAGAAATCCTGTATATCCTTTTCCGGTAGCCTTTGCCTTATCTAATGTTTCCGGTGATATGCGAAGAGCTATGACCGGTTTGATTTTTTTTACACGGCGGTTTTTGGCGATAGCTGCCATTTCGGCATATTGTTCAAGTGTCAGTTCAGGAGCATCTTCATCTGTGATAATCGGCAAAGAGGCTGCTCTTTCAATTTCTCGAATTTGTGCTTCTGTTGGCTGCTGACCGGGATAAATTACCGTTCGGACGATCTTTTCATTCTCCATAGTAAATACTTCTTTCTCCTGAGGTTGCCATACGGGCTGATATCAACCGTGCTGCTTCACCTCTCATGGTGTAAACAACATACAGAATCCCCTGGACACATCCAAGGACGATATAACGATCTTCTTCCTGACTGTGCAGTTTGTCATAATATTCTATGCGTTCTTCATCAGCAAAAACTAAAGCAGCTGTTTCAAAGCTGATTCCATGTTTTCGGATGTTTATCCGATTTTTGTTATCATCCCATTCAACTGGTATCTCTACAATTGTTGTTTTTATAGTATGAGTATAACAAAAAGTATTACAATCGTCAAGCTTCTGATCCCTGAAGTTTCATGACAAAAGTCTTATATTAAATCCAAAAGCTGTCTCATGGACAGCTTTTGCTTTTTTTTGAGAAATAATCTTTGATTATTTCGCGGGGGGTTCCATCCCCTCGTGCAGTTCGGTGCGGCCGATGCGATAGATCTTGGTACCGCAATCCGGGCAGGTGCCGAAAACGACAGCAGAGCCGCGCTTGTTGAAACCAGCGGTGGGATTCTGGATCTCACGCTTTGCCTTACATTTTACACAATATCCTTCCATTATTACCTCCAGGTTTGTATTGTTTTTTTGATAAAGCTTTTGAGCTTTTTTGTCCGGGATGACCATATTTATGGGATTCGGTCATCTCACATAATATGAGTATACACAATGTCTCAAAAAAATCAAGGGCTCTTGAGTAATTCTGAGGAAAATAGTCAAAAATATATGACGGATATCATGAAATTGCAATAAAAAAGGCTTCCGAAGAAGCCATTTTCTTGTCAAAGGATCGTGACGTTGCTTGCCTGCAAGCCTTTCGGGCCGCGTTCAACGTTGAATTCAACTTCCTGCCCCTCTTTCAGTGTACGGAAGCCGTTTGCCTGAATAGCGGTGTAGTGAACGAAAATATCTTCACCTTCCGGCTGGGAAAGAAAGCCATAGCCTTTTGACTCGTTGAACCACTTAACTGTACCTTTTACTGTTTCACTCATTATGTACCTTCTCCTGTTATTGATCCCTTCAGAAAGGGATAACTTTGTGTTGACCGCTGAAACCATGCATAAAGAACCACCCGCATTTTTTTTATTCAACGATTCAATTAAGCACATTTGTTATTTATATCACAAAAATAAAAACATGGGTCAAAAAAGTACAATGTCATTAATTTTTTTCCCCAATTTTTTCAAATTGTAACATTTTTTCATTCCCGCACTAACCACTGCCGTCTTTCTGCACTTTTGGTACAATTAGGGAAGGAGGAAGAACCTTGGAAGAAGCGGTCAGCAAAACCCTTTTCTGCGAATTAGCTAAAACCGGCGCATTGGCTCTGTCTCCGGATGAGGGGGAAGAGCTTCGTGCGGAATTGAACGGGCAGCTGGATGTGCTCCGTCAGTTGGAGTCGATCCCGCTGGATGAAAGTTTGCCGCCGGTGATCCACGGGAATCCCTATCCGCCCCATATCCGCTGTGAATTACGCGCGGATGAGTGGAATCCCTTTGAAACCCCGGAGTTCATCATCGCGCAGGCTCCGCTTGTCAGGGAAGGGTTTATCGTCTCTCCGGAGATCATTACGGAGGAGATAGGGGCAAGGGATTAGGGATGAAGAATGAAGCAGGGCTTAAGGACTACCCACTATCCACTACACACTAACTTTTATCAACTATGAAGATAACAGAATTGACCGCACTTCAACAGGCGGAATTGATACGAACAAAACAGATCACGGCTGAAGAACTTCTGGAGATGACGCTTCAGCGGGTGCATGAGACTGAAGACAAACTCCATGCTTTTGTGACGGTCTGCGAAGCGGAAGCCCGGGAAAAAGCCCGGGATGTGGACCGCCGGATCGCAGCGGAAGAGCCGGTCGGTGTGCTGGCAGGCGTTCCTTACTCGGCAAAAGATGTATTCTGCACCCGCGGCATTCAGACCACGGCCGGCTCCGGGGTCCTCAGGGGATGGCTGCCGCCTTACAGTGCAGCGGCCATTGAGCGGATGGATTCGGCGGACGCGGTCCTGATCGGAAAGACCAACTGCGATGAATTTGCCATGGGCGGTTCCAATGAAACGACAGCATATCAGCCCTGTCCCTGCAATCCCCTTGATCCGCAGCGGACTGCCGGGGGCTCATCCGGCGGATCGGCAGCGGCTGTGGCCATTGGGGCAGGAGCCTTTTCGCTGGGAACCGATACCGGCGGGTCGATCCGTGAACCGGCTGCTTTCTGCGGTACGGTGGGACTGAAATCGACCTATGGGCGGGTTTCACGCTGGGGGACCATCGCCTTCGCCTCTTCCATGGATACGGTAGGCCCCATCACCCGTTCCGTGAAGGACGCTGCGCTTCTCATGAACATTCTGGCGGGATTCGATCCCCGGGACAACGTGACTGTCCGTGTTCCTGTGCCCGACTATACTGCGGAACTTGAAAAGGGTGTCAAAGGATTGCGTATAGGTATTTCTCCCGATCTTCTGAATGTGACACTGATGGATGACCGGGGTGAGTTCGAGCCTCATCCTGTTGAGGCAGAGATCCGCGCAGCGGTGGAAAGAGCCGCAGGCATTCTGGAACGGGCGGGCGCGGAAATCGTGACTGATGTGCCGATGCCGAACACAAAATATTCCGTCCCGGCTTATTTTGTCATTTCCCGCATTGAGGCTTACTCCAATCTGCAGCGTTATGACGGGCTGAAGTACGGACGGGCTTCGGAAAAAGGATCTGCGGATATGTATGAGTTCTTCGCAAACTCCCGTGAGGAGGGTTTCGGCAGGGAGGTCAAGCTGCGTATCCTGACGGGGCTTTACCTGAGCCGGAAGGAATTTTACGAAAAGTATTACCGGCGGGCACAGCGGGCCCGTGCGCTGATCCGCAGTGACTATGACCGGGTCTTTGATCCGGAGGGTCCATATCGGCTGGATGTGCTGCTGACCCCGGCTGCGCCCACCACGGCCTTCCGTTTTGACCGTAAGGACAGTGATCCGTTGCTGATCCGCTATGCGGACCAGTTCACCTCCCCCATGAACTTTGCCGGCACTCCCGGTATCTCTTTCCCTGAGGGAACGGACCGGAAAGGTTTGCCGATCGGGGTGCAGGCGGCGGGTTATGATTTCTGCGAAGCGAAGATCCTGCGTGCTGCTTATGCGGTGGAACAGGAGCTTGCATGAGAGACTATCTTGCTACCATCGGGCTGGAGACCCATATTCAGTTGAACACAAAAACTAAGGCTTTCTGCGGGTGCAGGGCGGATTCATGGGATGATGCCCCGAATACGAATATCTGTCCGGTGTGCAGCGGGCAGCCGGGTGCTCTTCCCTCTCCCAACGCGGAAATGGTGAACAAGGCGCTTCGCCTGTGCCTTGCGGTGGGTGCGGAGATCAATCGGGTTTCATATTTCGACCGGAAAAACTATCTCTATGCCGATATGCCCGGCGGTTATCAGGTGACGCAGAATGATCAGCCCATCGGTGTGAACGGGCAGCTGGATGTGGATATGGAGGATGGACGGACCGTTCGAGTCCGTATTGATAACCTGCATATGGAAGAAGATGCCGGGAAGACCCGCAATGAGGGAGGTCTTCGCCTGATCGATCTGAACCGTGCCGGTGTCCCGCTGGTGGAAATGGTGACGAAACCGGACCTGCACACGGCTGATGAGGCGGCGGTTTACCTGATGCGGCTGCGTCAGCTGATCCGCTGGCTTGATGTCTCGGAGGGCGACATGGAAAAGGCGCAGCTGCGCTGTGACGTCAATGTTTCCGTCACGCCTGTGGGTGCGCTGCACCCGGGCAGGAAATGTGAGATCAAAAATGTCAACTCCATCGAGGCCGTCCGCAGGGCGATCGCAGCCGAAATCAAACGGCAGACCGCTGAATTGGAAGCAGGACGGACCGTGGAACAGTGGACCATCGAATGGGATGATGAGAAACGGGAATTGTGGAAGATGCGTTCCAAGGAAAATGCCGTGGATTACCGCTTTTTCCGAGAGCCGAACCTGATGCCGGTTGTGATCACGGAAGAGATGGTCCAAAATGCCCTGGCGCATATGCCTGAGCTTCCGCGGGAACGTAAACAGCGCTTTATCTCAGCGTATGGACTTCCCGCTTATGATGCCGGATTACTCACCGCCGAGCGGCAGACTGCGGATTTCTTTGAATCTGCGCTGAAGGCATATGCGGGGGAGCCGAAGCGCGTCTCCAATTGGATGATGAATGAGATTCTGCGGGTGATGCATGCGTCCGAGCTTGGCGCTGAGATGCTGAAGATCCGTCCGGAAGATCTGGCCGAAATCATCAGACTGGTTGACTGCAGTCAAATCACAATGGCAACCGGGAAACAGCTGATCGATCTGGTGCAGGAAAGCGGGAAGCGGCCTGGGGAACTCGTGCGCGGGATGGGGCTGGCTATGGTCCGTGATGCGGATGCACTGCGTGAGATCTGTGAGAGAGTTGTGAAGGACAACCCGAAAGAGGCGGAAGCGTATCGAGCCGGGAAGGAAGCGCTGCTCGGCTGGTTCACCGGTCAGGTGATGCGGCAAACGAAGGGTCAGGCGGACGCAAAACTCACGGGGAATATGCTGCGGGAGACCTTAAAGAAATAAGAAATCAGAAATGAAGGATCAAGGAGATAGGAGCATTCCACACTCCACACTCCTCATTCCTCACTCTATAATGACAAAAATGATAAAGGGGAAAAATATGAGTGACTATGATGTGATCGTGATCGGGGCGGGGCCCGGTGGATATACGGCGGCATTGCAGACCGCGAAGAACGGATTGAAAACAGCAGTGATCGAAAAAGACAGTCTCGGAGGGGTGTGCCTGAATGTGGGCTGTATTCCTTCCAAATCGCTGCTGAAAAACGCGGAACTGGCCCGGACACTGCGCAAAGACAGCAAGACTTTTGGCATTTCTTGCGAGAATCTGAGCCTGGATTATGCAGCCGCGGTGGCACGCTCCCGCAAAGTGTCAAAACGCCTGAACCAGGGTGTGGCATTTCTGCTGAAAAATGCGGGGGTGGATGTTTATTTCGGGACGGCTGTCTTCACGGGAGCCCATGAGCTTCATGTGTCCATGAACGACGGCAGTGAGGAGGATTTTCGTGCGAAAAACATCATTATTGCCTGCGGGACAAAGCCGGTGGAAATTCCGGGAATGCTGCCGGATGGCGAAAAGATTCTCAATTACCGTCAGGCGATTTTGCAGGAAAAGCTGCCGGGCCGGGTGGTGATCATCGGGGGCGGAGCGATCGGTGTGGAATTTGCCACGGTCTGGAATGGCTACGGTTCCGCGGTGACGATCGTGGAAATGCAGTCCCATTTGCTGCCGAATGAAGACGCGGAAGCCGGGGCTGAGCTGGAGCGCTCCTTCAAAAAGCAGGGGATTAAGATCAAGACCGGAACGGCACTCTGCGGTGTTGACAAGACCGATGACGGTGTTATTGTGCACCTCAGGCAGGGTGATGCGGAGAGCAGCGTGGAGACGGATCAGGTGGTGATCGTGGTGGGATTCCGCTCCAATGCTCCGGAACTTGGGTTGGAAAGCGCCGGGGTGGCAGTGACTGCCCGCGGCTGGATCGAAACCGACGAGCTGTGCCGGACGTCCGTCCCGGGTGTATATGCCATCGGGGATGTGGCAGGGAAGGTGCTGCTGGCCCATGCGGCGGAAGCTATGGGAAAAATGG
>CAYWGX010000126.1:0-7829 GCA_964457635.1 uncultured Leptolinea sp. | reverse complement strand
TGTGCGTCTCCTACTTTGCAAGGAAGGAGTCAGATCCCCGAAGGGGGTCTGATTCCACCTTGCAAAAGGGGGCTGATTTCCGATGTGTGCTCAATACCAAAAAGGAAGGCGCCTGCCTGATCAGGCTTTATCCTTCGATCCGATAATTGCCCGGTGTGATTGATCGACTTTCTTCTGCAATTGTGCGCACACAGGGACGGTTCTTGCGTGTTGGCTTCGCAACAACAAGAAATTGCCTGCCCCGTAAGGTGAGGGCTTCGCCCGGTCGATGCGGGGCAGGAGCTTCGCTTCGCTCGCCCTCATGTGCTTCGTTGAAAAATTACAAACGTCCTTATTGGGCCATCTGCAGCTCTGAACGCATGCATTCATTGACCCAGGCCGTAAAATTATCCGTACTGCTGCCGGCGCGTTCAGCCTGGGTGTGTCCAGCGCCCCAGATGGTTTCGAAATCGACGGAAGCCACACTTTCGTAATTTTGGAGCGCCAATGCAAGATCAACTTCGGTGGAAAGCGCACAGTCGCCCTGGGCGATACCGGTACGGATACGCCAGTATTTCGCCACGTTTGCAGTGCCGTATCCTTCTTCCGATTCAAGCAAATAATAAAGCGGTGTGTACATATTGAGCCGGTCAGCAAAAGTATTGCCGGCCGCATCCACTTTTGCAAAATCTTCCGTATAGTCCGCGGCATATTCGCTGCCAAGCTCCAGAAGGATCGCACCGAGAACCGCATCGAAATGAGCCCCCTCGCCGTCACCATAACCGAAGAGCGTATTTTCACCCTGACCGCCGTCCAGCTGGTCAAAAGCGCCGAGGTTCTTTGAAGCACTCTTGCAGGCTTTCACAAAATCAGCAGCGCTGCTGACACGGACTTTCCCGGTTTCTGCGTCGTAGTACACCCATTCGCCATTGGCATTCAGTGCATCGATGTAATCCTGTGCAGTTTCATAGGTTCCGGTCAGGCTTAATCCGCTGGATGTTTCATTCCGGTTGATGTCGTCGATTTCCTCAAAATTCACTTCCTCCGCAGAACCTGTTTCAGTGGATCCCATCGGGAAATTGCCGCCGAAATCCATACCTTCCGGAATTTGTCCATCCGGCATCCTTCCGCCAAACCCACCTTCAGGCATTCCTTCCGGACGCTGTCCGCCGAATCCGCCGCGGCCGCCGAAACCGCCCGGCATCCCGCCACCATTAGAAGAAGCAGATGCATCATACGGGAATTCGGTATCTTCGAGGAAGTTCTCAAGTGAGCCCTCGATCACAGTCAAAATGTAATCATAGTAGCTTCCTGCCTGATAAATACCATCTTCGGAGGCTTCCAGCGTCAGCACATTGCCGTCCGGATCTTTGATCCCGGCACTGTTGATATAAGCCGCAAAAGCAGATGCCAACTTGTCTGATATTGTCTGTTCTTCTTCGGAAAGTCCGCTGCGAGTGATCCCCATCATCCATTCGTAGGCTTCATCGGCAGAATCCAGATTGGTGATCGGGCACCAGCACATGGATCCTTTAACGGCATCGCTGACACCCTGAACCGCTCCGATCATCTCCAAGTAAGGCGCATAAAGCTCACTGTCGCCGGTGGAGCCCATCAATGCGGACTGTGCACCACCGCCGCTCATACCAAATGTGAAAATGCTGTCTGTATCTCCGGGAAGCACATCAGCGCAATAGCGGAGATAACGGATCGCAGCCTTCAGGTCGGTAACACCGGCAGGTGCCCCGTGGTCCCGTCCCCGGCATCCGGCATGGACATAGATAAAGCCTTCGTCTGTATAGGCAGTCAGACTGCTGTAGGAACTCAGGGGAGACTGGGCGGAATAACCCGGCGTGTTGATGGGCATCACGATCGGCGCGTTCACGGCAGTATAAATGCCCGCTGTTCCTTCGCTGTTGATCTCACAGGTATACGTGCCATCGCCATTGTCACGAGCGGTGAAGTATGCTCCGGGAACGAAAACGGCCAGGTTTTCGTAATTTTCATCAGCGGGGTTTTCACAGTAAGGAATAGCGATCTGATAATAAACATCGTCATCCGCATTATAAAGCCAGGCAGAGTTGTCAATTTTCGGAAGATTTGAAGTGATATCCTCCCGGGCATAGCAGGAGCAAACACTCAGCAAGCCATAAAAGGCCAGTAACAGTAAAAATATCTTTTTCATCGGTTGATTTTCCCTTTCTGTGAAGAATTGTATCATTCCTGCCTTAGAAAAAACATAGAGAAGCACTGATTATTGGGACACTGCGGACAGTCCTCGGTGCAGTGAAATCTACAGTAATTAACTTTATGATTTATTCCTATATGAATCGTAATTGTTCAGTACGCTTGTGCTTCATCCTGAGCTACTATGAATATTCGAAAGCCCGGATCTGCGAGAGTTCTTCTGCGTTATCATGGAGTATGTTCCGAATATCAATATCGTTCTGGATGTTCAGAAAATACTTTTCAGAGACACCGAAGTATTTTCCCAGACGGATGGAAGTATCGACAGAAACTTTTCTTCGGTCATGCAAAATGTCCTGGATCCTGGATACCGGAACATGGATGTCATTGGCAAGTTTATATGCGGAAATATGTAAAGGTTCCATGAATTCTTCTGATAAAATTTCACTCATTTTCGGTGTATCGATATATGTGTCCATCGCATCCTCTTCTATTAATGATAATCAACGATCTCGACCTGCTCAAAACCATACTCGGTCGGTATAAAACAAACACGGTACTGATCATTGATTCTGATGCTGTATTGTCCTTCTCGGTCATCCTTTAGAGCTTCCAAATGATTTGCCGGTGGTATCCGCAAATCATTCAGGTTCTCAGAATGATCTATCATCATAAGTTTGCGCAGCGCGATTTTCTGAATTGATTGAGGCAATTTTCTTGAAAATACCTGATGGTAAATCTTTTCAGTTTCTTTGTCCGCAAAATTTCTTATCATAATTCATAGTATACATGCAAAACGGGTAGAAGTCAACATTTTCTGTTTCAAAAGGGGGGAATTATTCAGGATCAGTAATTCTGAAAACGAAGCACATTGGGGACGGGTTCGCTGCTGCCGCGCAGCCGGCACTGCGGAACCGTCCCTATGTGCGTCTTTTCTTCTGCGATTGAGCTCACAAAGGGGCGGGCGCAGCGAAGCTCCCATGTGCTTCGTGTTTGCAAGGCAGGAGTCAGATCCCGCTTTGCGGGGTCTGATTCCTTACGTTTTCCGAATATGAGTTCCTGCAATATCCGGATCAATGCGTGATCCGGGTGCCGGTTTCGCCATGGATGGCGCGGAGGATGTTTTCCGGATTGGTGATGATGGCTTCCTTGCCGCCGGCTTCGAGGAAGTTGATGATGGCCTGGATCTTCGGCGCCATGGAGCCCTTCTTAAAGTGGACGCCCTCAGCCATATATTTCTTCGCTTCTTCCAGTGTCATGTGATCCAGCCACTGCTGGTCCGGCTTCCCAAAGTTGATGGCGACCTTTTCCACCGCGGTGGAAATCACCAGCACATCCGCGTTCAGGTTCTGCGCCAGCAGACTGTTGCCGAAGTCTTTATCGATCACAGCAGCGATGCCTTCCAGCTCACCGTTTTCATTCTCAACCACCGGAATACCGCCGCCGCCGATGGAGACGACGATCACACCCGCATCGATCAGTGCCTTGATGGCATCCAGTTCCACAATACGTTCCGGCAGCGGAGAGGGAACGACCCGGCGCCAGCCGCGGCCTGCATCTTCCACAACGGTCCAGCCCAGATCCCTTGCCTTGATTTTAGCTTCCTGTTCCGTCATGAAGCCACCGATGGGTTTGCTGGGATTCTGGAAAGCGGGATCGTTTTTGTTGACAACGGTCTGCTCGATCACGCAGGCTGCCGGTTTGCTGACACCGGCTTTGCGCATTTCATTCTGCAGACACTGGACCAGCTGATAGCCGATCTGTCCCTGGCTCTGGGCACCGCAGACTTCCAGCGGAGCCATGGCAAGGTTGGCGACCTTTTCCGCGATTTCAGCTTTTTGCAGCAGAAAACCGACCTGCGGACCGTTTCCGTGGCCGATGACCACGTCCCAGCCCTCTTTGATCATTTCCACAATATGACGGGCGGTCTCGTCCGCTGCCAGGTACTGGCTCTGAACGGACTGGTGTGCCTTATCTTTGATCAGGCTGTTTCCGCCAATGGCGATGACTGCAACTTTCTTTGTCATGTTATTACCTCTCATCTGTTAAGTTGGCAGTTGGTGGTTAGTGGTTGGCAGTCATAATTCAACTACCAACTACCAACTACCAACCAAAGATTATTTTTTAATCAGCGGCAGCAAAATCGAGAATGCCGCTTCCATCTCTTCCGGTGTCAGTCCGCAGAAGGGGACCCGCAGGAAGCGCTTCCCGTCTTCCGGGTTCAGGTAAAATCCACGGCCGTCCGTGATCAGCACGCCGGCTTCTTTGGCCGCCGGGATCAGTTCAGCCATATCATTGCCTTCCGGCAGAGTAACACCGATAAAGAAACCGCCTTCCGGACGCGGGAACACCGCACCGGGCAATTCCTTTTCAAGGATCTCGATCGCCTTTTCCATGCGCGGACGATAGAGAGCCTTCAGCTTCACCAGGTTCGGTTCATAGAAACCCATCCTGATGAACTGGTACATCAGCGCCTGAGTCGGGCTGACAGGGCCGATATAGGTGTTGCCCGCCCAGGTCTTCACACGCTTAATGAAATCCACCGGACCGTTCAGGTAACCCAAACGCATACCCGGAGCCAGGGTCTTGGAAAAGGAGCTCATCTTCACCACATGGGTGGGATCCATGGAAAACATGGTCGGCAGATCTTCGCCGCGGTAGCGCAGTTCCCGATAGGGCAGATCTTCAAGGATCATGAAATCGTATTTTTGCGCGAATTCAACGATCTTTCTGCGCTTTTCCAGGGAGATGGTGACGCCCATGGGGTTCTGGAAGTCCGCAACCGTATAAAAGAATTTCGGTGCGCCTTTTTTGAGCTCTTCCTCAAAGCAAGCCATATCGGGCCCATCGATCTCAAGCGGAATGCCGACAGGAGCGAGCCCGCGGCGCTTGAAGAGCAGATTGACCCGGTCATAGGAAGGAGATTCCGCGAACACCCGGTCGCCGGGTTCCGCTTCGGTCATGGTGATGAACTGGATGAACTCCAGGGAGCTGTTGCCCATCAGGATGTTGTCCGGAGAGACACCTTCACGCTCCGCGATCAGTTCGATCAGCGGCATATATCCGGGAGACGCCACATAGCCCAGCGCCTTGCGTCCGTCTTCCCGCATTGCCTTTTCAAATGCGGGAATGATTTCATCAATTGGAAAGGATTCCGGTGCCGGAACCCCGCGTGTCATTGCTATCATAAAATAATACCTGCCAATCCTTAAAGAATAGATCTTAATTATATATTCTTTCTGCAGGATTTGAGCTAATTAATTAATAAATGAGGAGTGAGGAATGAGGAGTTAGGAGTGGCTTCCCGTCAATATCCGGTTTGCCATCCTGAGTATTCCTCACTCCTAACTTCTCACTCATCACCCTTACTTGATCCATCCTCTGAAGCGCATGGCGTCGGCTACGCGTTTGATGGAGACCATATAGGCAGCATCGCGCATGTAAGCCTTCTTTTCTACAGCCATCTCATAGACCGAATTGAAGGCCGTGGACATCTTGTAGTCCAGTTTTTCCAGCACTTCCTCGACGGACCAGTAGTAATTCTGATCATTTTGTACCGACTCAAAGTAGGAACAGGTCACACCGCCGGCATTGCAGAGGAAGTCCGGGATCACGAACATGCCGCGTTCCCGCAGCACCGCATCCGCTTCCAGGGTCGTCGGGCCGTTGGCAGCTTCAGCCAGGATCTTCACCTTCGGGCTGATGAAGCCGACATTTTCCGCGGTGATCTGTTTTTCCAGGGCAGCCGGAATCAGGACGTCCACATCCTGTTTGATCCACTCACCACCATCCAGCACCTGATAGCCGGCTGCCGCTGCCTTTTCGTTGGAGACAGTGCCATAGGCATCGGTGATGCTCATCAGGAAACAGGGATCGATGCCGTCTTCCTTGAGGAAGGTGAAGGATTTCTTTTCGTCCCTGTTCCAGCAGGAAACGCACTTCACCCTTCCACCCAGCATCTTGATAAAATGGATGGCCGCGTACTGCGCCACGTTGCCGAAGCCCTGAATGGCCGCAGTAGTTTTGGCGGAGTCAATGCCGAGCTGTTTCATGGCCTCCCGGACACAGATGATCACGCCCAGACCGGTAGCTTCATTGCGTCCCAGGGAACCGCCGCCGCCCACCGGTTTGCCGGTGACCGTACCGGGCGTGTATTGTCCGCCCAGCATGGAATATTCATCCATAAACCAGCACATGTCCTGCGCATTGGTACCCATGTCCGGGGCAGGAACGTCATTGCGGGGACCGAAAGCCGGGAAGAGTGCGCGGACATAAGCACGCACCAAGCGTTCCCGTTCCCCGACAGAGAGGTCGCGGGGATCGACGACAACGCCGCCCTTGCCGCCGCCCAGCGGAATGTTGGCCACAGAGCATTTCCAGGTCATCTTCATCGCCAGCATGCGGACGGTGTCGATGGTCTCATTGGCTGCAAAGCGCAGTCCGCCTTTGTTCGGACCCAGCGCATCATTGTGCTGTACGCGGTAGCCGTCAAAAATCTTCAGTGACCCGTCATCCATCCGCACCGGGATGCGGACATGAAACTCTTTCTTCGGGTCGCGAAGGAAGGTTCGGGCTTCTTCATCCAAGTCAAGCATGTCGGCGACATGATCAAATTCCTGTTGAGCGATTTCATAAGCATTGTTTACAGACATTTTTTTCATTCCTCCCTGGTTGCTGATCAGCCGCCGATTTCTGAAGGGATCGGGAAACCGGCGGGAGTTATCCATATTCAGATTGTACCCTTAATTGTCTGACAATATAATTGACGTTTGTAACGATTAAAATCAGATAATGTAATATTTTGAGAAATAAGAAATCAGAAATCAGAAATAAGAAATAAGATATGAGATATGCGTAATTAAATCAGAATTCTTTAAGATAATTATTTCTTAAAATATAATTGTGTGTAAATATAACCTTAAGCTTTTCTAAGACAAGAAGATTTCAAGACATATATAACACACAAAATAATTATGAACAAATCTTAAGTTTTATCAACATGTTATCAACAATTTTATCAACAGAATTTTAATGTTTATCCACAGCTTTTTCCATTTATCCACAAGCTTATCCACAGAAAGAGATGGTTTATCCACAGAATTACAAAAACGGGCTCTGAACCTCTCCTGTGCAGTCAGAACCTGTTTTGGAAGTTATACGAAAATAAGGAAACGCTGATTAATCCAACATGCCTCAAGAGGCGCCACGATAAATGTATTTCCTGCGATGTGTCACGGGGACGGTTCCTTCCGTCACCATGAGGTGACTACAGGCAACCGGCCCCATGACACAGGTGAAATACACAGTAATGTGCCGTTGGGGACGGATCCCGTATGTCCCATCAATCTTTGCCATTACAAGAAATTGTGCCGGTGAAAATTCACCGGCACATTGACTATTGGATTGAATTCGAATATCCGCGGATTACTTCTTCTTGATGTACTTGCGGATGTCAAGGGCAACGGCGACGACGATAACGATGCCCTGCACAACATAGTTGTAGTAAGGGTTGACACCCAGGAACTGCAGGATGATCTTCAGCAGTTCGAACACCAGAACACCGACCAGAATGCCGGAAACGGTACCGATACCGCCGGTGGTGGAGACACCGCCGATGGTACAGCCGGCGATGGCTTCCAGTTCATAACCCATACCCATAGAGG
>CAYWGX010000125.1:0-7871 GCA_964457635.1 uncultured Leptolinea sp. | reverse complement strand
TTGTGTATAATTATTTTATCCAAAAAAATGTCCAGAAAATAGGGTACATATCACTGCCGACCCGCTCTTCGCTCAGCTTCAGCCGCAAATGGCGGCGGATATGAAGCAGGCGCTCCTTGAGCATGACAGCGGGTAAATAAAAATCAGAAATAAGAAAAAAGATTGCTTCAGCTGCAAAAACGAAAATGCGGCAGGTGAGGCATGTCAATGAAATGGGGTACCAGAACTACAGCAACAAACGTGCAACCAAGCGGGACTTTGTCAATTACAAAAACTCCATGAAAAAGAGCAGCAGCCTGATGAAGCAGACCTTTATCCCCGCGGAAGTCGGTGAAGGCCTGCGGCGCATGGAAGGTGATGAAGCCGAGAAAATCAAACGGGCAGATATTCGGACTTTGTCTTCCGTTCGGCAGACATTGAGCATCGTTTTGACCAGTTTGGTAAAACCGAAGTTATCGTTTTTGACGATGTCACCCAAGCCGGTGTCCAAATTCATCGAGCCGAAAACTTCTTTATTGTCAACGCTCACGGCTGCAAAATTTCGATCAAGAAATCAGCGAAACAGAAGCGCCCGGCAGCCTGAACCATTAAAAAACGTTGGGAGAGGGCTTTCAGCGCTGTTTGAAGTTAAGGAGACACTGATCAATGTGCCAGTGGGGACGGTTCCTTCTGTCACCATGCGGTGACTACAGGCAACCGGCCCCACTGGCACATTATCAGCGCTTTAATATCTCAGCAGGAAGATGCGGGCGGTATAAGGTTCCGGCATTTTCACGGTCAGGGAAGAGGTTCCCGGATTCCATGCATAGATGCAGGGTGCATAGGCCGGGTAGAGCAGTTCTGCGGTGACCTGTTTGTTCTGCAGGAAGTAGACGGGCAGGTTGACAGTATCGCTTTCGGGGTTCCGGCACCAAACCGCCACATAAGCCCGGTGTTCCGTCCGCAGTCCCAGGCAGACCCAGGAGTCGGTATAATCCGAAAGCCCCAGCGGCCAGAAGGGCAGTGACCGGCGGATGTCTTTCCGCATGCGTTTGTAGACCTTGATGCCTTCTTTGACCCGGCGCTTCCCGATGCGATTGATTTCCGCCAGGTGCCCGGACTGGTGGACCCGCAGCATCATGGCGTTGACCATGTTAAAGATCGTCTGTTCTTCATCTCCTTCACTGAGCGGGTAGCTCCAGACAGCCGCCTGTTCCGGTGTCAGCACGGAAGGGGCATTGGCAGCGATGCTGGCATAGACCTTATAGTCCTCCACATCGCTGGTGGACTGGATCGAATAGCGGGAGAGCATGGCATAATCCATGCGCAGTCCGCCGCTGGAGCAGTTTTCGATGACCAGGTTCGGGTAACGGGCGAAGACCGCATCCAGCCAGGCAAGGTAAGCCCGTTCATGTTCCAGCAGTCCGTCACCGAAGCTGTCGGCATTGATCTCTGTGCCGATTCCGGGCTCGATGTTGTAGTCCATCTTGATGTAGCCCACATGGTATTCGTTCACAAAGCGGTCGATGATCTCATCGGCAAAGGCGCGGACCTGGGGATTGCGGAAATCCAGCTGGTAACGGCTGCGGTCGTAGATCCGCTTGCCGTGGCGGCAGAAGAACCAGTCATCCGGCAGCTTCTTTGCCAGTTCGCAGTTGATGCCCATCACCTCGATCTCCAGCCAGACGCCGGGGATCATGCCTTTGGAGCGGATGTGGTCCATCAGCCATTTCAGCCCTTCCGGGAAACGTCCCGGGGCAGGTTTCCATTCGCCGACATTGTCCCACCAGAAGCCGTCGGAGTACCAGCCGGCATCGATGACGTAATATTCGCAGCCGGCTTTGGCGGCAGCTTCAATGAGCGGCAGCTCTTTCGCGGTGGTGGGATCGGCCCAGAGGCAGTTCATGTAATCATTGAAAATCACCGGCAGTTTTTTATTGTCGGCGTTGGGACGGCGGATGATGCGGCGGTATTTGGTCATCTCTTCATTGGCTCTCTCAAATCCGCCGATGACCGGGCTGACTGCCGCAGGTACGGTGACGAAACGCTGGCCGGGTTTCAGGTCTTTTGACCAGTGGCCCCAGGTTTCACTTGGTCCGGAGAGCTGAAGGTAAAGGAAGCCGTTTTGGTCGCTGAGCTCCCAGTGCCAGGAGCCGTTGTGCTCGATCTGCCACAGCAGGCTTTCTCCGGTCTCTGCATCGGTCAGGAAGCCTGCCGGGATAAATTCTTTCGCCGACCAGTTCCCGATATTGGTGATGGAGAGGGTCTTGGAGGAGCGGCTGATATATTTCGGCTGGGTCAGGGTGAGTCCGACTTCCGGCAGGGTGAACTGCTGCCATTGGATCTCCCGCTGCCAGGAGTTGTGGGGGATGACGATGAGGATCTTCTCATCCCGGTTCAGCAATCCGCCTTTCCCGAGTCCGGTCAGGGCAAAGGAAGAGACATATTCCAGCGTCTGCGTCTCGTTCCCGTGGTTTTCGACTTCTGTCCAGCTGCGGACGACAGCGATGCCGTCGTAAAACTGGAAGCAGCTGTGAACAACGAGACCGGTTTCCGCATCGGAGGTGATGAAGGTGAGCTTGCGTCCGAATTCATTGCGTTCGTCGAGGGTTCTCTCATACTGCAGGCGGTATCCCGGAGCGGTGACGGTGAACTTGGTCCCGTGACGCTCTTCAGGCCGGTCCAACCCGGGAACCTGGACCTCCACCAGCCGGAACCCGCGCTTATTTTCGGGCGGGATCAGTGACGGGTCATA
Organism: uncultured Leptolinea sp.; assembly: GCA_964457635.1. GTDB lineage: Bacteria > Chloroflexota > Anaerolineae > Anaerolineales > Anaerolineaceae > Flexilinea. The sequence continues at coordinate 5,137 of CAYWGX010000125.1, read as the reverse complement.
AGGCAGGGCGGAAAAATGCAGCAACTTCAGCGTCCCGTCCTCCGCCTGTTCCAGGTTCATATAAATACCGTTTTCATGAAATTCAAACATGTTCCGCTCCTCTTTGTGTTTCCGTATAAAGTTATTATACCTTACTTGCTGCAGCAAATTCATTTCACCGCATATTCAAAAATTGAGACACTGGGGACGGGTCCCGTGTGTCCCATACACGGGACATTGGGAACCGTTCCCGGTGTCTCCAATAAATCAGCGCTTCCCTAAGCCCTAATCATAGATATGGCAGGCGACGAAATGTTTCGGCTCGACCTCGATAAGCTGCGGGTTTTTGGCGTTCGGACACTTTTCGAGACACTCGCTGCAGCGGGGCAGGAAGCGGCAGCGGTCCGGCAGGTTCACCGGTGAGGTCACTTCACCCCGGATCAGCTGGCGCACCGGTTTCTCTTTGCCGACGATCGGCAGCGGGATCGCGGAAAGCAGCGCCCGGGTATAAGGATGCATCGGGTTTTCAAACAGTTTGTCCGAAGGGGATTTTTCGACCATCTGCCCAAGGTACATCACCGCGATATCGTCGGAAAAATAGCGGACGACACTGAGGTCATGGGTGATGAAGATGTATGTCAGACCGATTTCCCGCTGCAGCTGTTTGAGCAGGTTGAGGATCTGTGCTTGAATGGAAACATCCAGTGCGGAGACCGGTTCATCGCAGACGATCAGCTTCGGGTTGACCGAAAGAGCGCGGGCGATCCCGATGCGCTGGCGTCGTCCGCCATCCAGCTCATGCGGATAGGAATTGACAAAGCGGCGGGCAAGGCCGACGATATCCATCAGCTCCAGCGTGCGCTTCTGCACCTCTTCTTTGGACTTGCAGATGTGATGCTCGCGGATCGGCTCACTGATGAGCTGCATGATGTTCTGCCTCGGGTCCAGAGAGGAAAAAGGATCCTGGAAGATGATCTGCATATCCGTGCGGAGTTTGCGCATCTGACGTTCGCTGTATTTGGTGATATCCGTTCCGTTGAAGATGATCTGTCCGCTGGTTGGTTCGATGAGCTTGAGGATCGTCCTGCCTGTGGTAGACTTCCCGCAGCCGGATTCGCCCACGATTCCCAGGGTTTCCCCGCGGTTTATGCTGAAGCTGACACCATCGACTGCGTGAAGTTTTCCTTTGGGTGTGTCAAAAAATTTGGTGAGGTTTTTCACCTCAAGGATCACATCATTTTCCATCCGGGTTCCTCCTGATGCGGAATTTCGGATCCGCGTATCGGCTGCAGGCCACATAATGCGTTCCGTTCACAAGTTTCAGTTCCGGCAGCGCCTGACGGCAGGCTTCGGTCGCGTAAGGACATCTGGGGTTGAAAGAGCAGCCTTCCGGCAGATGCATCGGATCCGGCATCAACCCTTTGATCGGAACAAGATCCTCTCCGCGCTGACGGAGGTTCGGCAGCGAGTCGAACAGTCCTTCCGTATACGGATGCAGGGTATGATTGAACACTTCGTCCGCTGTGCCGATCTCAACGATCCGGCCGGCATACATCACGGCAACGTCGTCACAGACTTCCGCCACAACGCCCAGGTCATGGGTGATCATCAGCATCGACATGTGGTTGTTGTCGATCAGTTCTTTGATGAGGGCCAGCACCTGCGCCTGGATCGTCACATCCAGCGCGGTGGTCGGCTCATCAGCGATCAGCAGCGAGGGATGGCAGGCCAGGGCAATGGCGATCACAACACGCTGTTTCATCCCGCCGGAAAGCTGATGCGGATAGTCATAAGCGCGGGACCCGGAAATGCCGACCAATTCCAGCATTTGCTTCGCGCGGTCCATGCACTCTTCTTTGCTGAGCTTTTCGTGCAGCATCACCGATTCGGCAATCTGTTCCCCAACCGTGATCACGGGGTTCAATGCAGTCATGGGATCCTGGAAAATCATGGCTACATCATTGCCGCGCATGTGCTCCAGTGCCTTTTCGCTCATTTTCAGGATTTCTTTCCCGTCCAGGATGATCGAGCCGGAAGCGATCACACCCGGCGGATCCGGAACCAGGTTCAGGATGGAAAGAGCGGTGGTTGTCTTGCCGGCACCGGTTTCACCTACCAGGCCGAGCGTCCGTTCTCTGCCGATATTGAAGGAGATACCGTTGATGGCACGCACAATACCGTCATCCGTCTCATAACGGACGACCAAATCTTTTACTTCCAATACATTTTCCATCACATCCCCCTTAGCGTTTCAATTTCGGATCCATGGCGTCACGCAGACCGTCGCCCAGCAGGTTCAGAGCCAAAACGGTCAACATGATGGCGAGGCCCGGGAAAAGGCACATCCATCCGGAGCTGCGGATATAGGAACGTCCATCGGAAAGCATGGCGCCCCATTCCGGTGTCGGAGGCGTGATCCCGACACCCAGGAAGCTGAGAGAGGATGCGGAAATAATGTTGGAGCCAACCTTCAGCGTAGTCTGCACGATGATCGCGGAAAGGCAGTTCGGCAGAATGTGTTTCAGGATGATTTTCCAGGTCGGCAGGCCGATGGCACGGCCGGCTTCTACGAATTCCATGTCACGGACGGTCATCACCGAAGCTCTGCCGATACGGGCAAAGTTGCAGAAGGTCCCCAGCGCCATGGCGAAGAGCAGGCTCGACATACTGGTGCCGAGGATCGAAACGACCACCACAGCGATCATGATGTAAGGGATGGAATAGAAGATATCCGTCAGACGCATGATGATATTGTCCACCAGTCCGCCGTAATAGCCGGCTACCGCGCCAAGCGCAAGACCAACGATCAGTCCCAACAATGTAGACCCGAAGCTGATGAAGAGGGAATATTTCGCGCCGTAAATCACACGGGCGAAAATGTCACGGCCCATGTTATCCGTCCCGAAAGGATGCTGCCAGTTCGGGGCCATAAAACGGTCACGGGTCATCCCGATGATGTCTTTGTCATAATCATAGAAGATGCTGGCAAGCGCTGTTCCGATCAGAAGAAGGATAATGAAAGCGATGCCCATCATGGCGCCTTTGTTTTTCTTGAGCCGCCGCCAGGTTTCCTGTCCCAGCGAGCGCCCGATCATCTCGGTTCCATCTGATTTTTTCTTGCTGAACAGTCCCATATCTTTATCCCTTTCCGGAGTATTGCGCCTTGATCCGCGGATCGCAGAACGCGTAAATAATATCCACTGCAAGGTTGATGACGGCCATCAGAACACAGCAAAGGATAATGGAACCGGTGACCATCGGTGTATCACGTTTATTAATGGAGTCAACAACCAGACGGCCGATGCCGGGCCAGCCGAAAACCGTTTCTGCCAGCGCAGAGCCTGTCATCACATAGCTGAATTGCATACCGATGGCGGTGATGATCGGGATGATGGCATTGCGAAGCCCGTGATTGTAGATTACCCGGTTGCGGGAAGACCCTTTTGCTTTCGCGGTGGTCATATAATCCTGACGCAAAACATCCAGCATGGCGCTGCGGGTAGTACGTGTCAGCAGTGCTGCCAGGCCAAGTCCGACCGTGACAGCGGGCAGGATCAGATACTGGAACCCGCCGGTCCCGCCGGAAGGCAGCCATCCCAGGTGCAGGGAAAAGAGCAGGATGAGCATCAAACCCAGCCAGAAGTTCGGCATGGATACACCGAACAGTGCGATGATCATCGCGGCAGTGTCTTTCCAGGTGTTTTGGTGCAGTGCGGTGTAAATGCCCAGCGGAATAGAGATAATACAGGCAAAGATCAGTGCGCTGCCTCCCAGCAGAAGGGTCATATTCAGGCGGCCCATGAAGGTTTGAAACACATCACGGTGGGTAATATAGGATTCGCCCATATCACCTTTCAGGATACCTCCGATATAGCGGAAGTATCGGATAAAGAAGGGATCATTCAATCCCATTTCCTCCCGCAGCGCTTCCTTTTGTTCAAAGGTGGCATTTTCCGGAAGGATCTGATCTACCGGATCGCCACCGGCCAGGTCCATCGCCCAGAAGATGAGCAGGGACGTCGCCAGGAGTGTCGGGATCAGGATAATGATCCGTTTGAGAATGTATCGGAACATACTTTGATTGTGCTCCTTATTTATAACAAAGGTTTAAGTCAGGGTTTCGTTTGAAAAAGGGGCCGGGGCCGGGCGTTTTTCAACTATAGATGTGACAAACATGTCGTGAATTCAAAAATCACAAATTTAAGAATGAACGACCGGCGGGCCAAAAGACCCGCCGGGTTTTTCAAAGATTCAGAATATACGGATTATTCTTCGACATAGGCGCGGGCCCAGAAGTGGTTGCCGCCGCCGGCAAACAGAACGCCCGGTTCATCATAAGAATCGGAAACAACCAGACCCTTGTTGTAGGCAATCACGAGATCCGGAACATAGAGCGGGACCTGATAAACCTGTTCAGCCATGTAGTTCTGGTAGTCATAGCTGTACTGCAGGCGCTTGTCCTGATCCATCTCGGTGAGGACTTTGTCGGCCAGGTCATCGACGACCGGGTCGCTCAGCTGAGCATAGTTGGTCGGGAAACCGGTGTAGAACAGTTCACGATAGGTTTCGTCTACGCGGGCACCGATGTTCCAGCGCCACAGGAACATCTGCTGATGTCCGGCAGCACATTCAGACTTCAGGGTTGCCTGATCCATGGATTTGATATCGACATTGATGCCGATTTCCTTCAGGTTGGCCTGGACGATCGGGGCGATGGTCTTATAGGGATCATCGGTTGGGGTGAAGAGCTCAACAGTCAGTTCACCCGGCTGGAAACCGGCTTCAGCGAGCAGGGATTTTGCACGTTCCACGTCATAGGTGTAGCCTTCGATCTGATCATTGTCAAGGAAGGACCAGGCACCGCGGTTCAGAACGGAAGTCTGCCATTTGCCGAGATCATCGAGGACGATGGCGATGATGGTTTCCTTATCAGTTGCGCAGGAGACAGCCTGACGGAGCTTCTGATTGGTGAAGGGATCCTTCGCGACGTTCATACCGAGGTAGAACAGTCTGGTTCCGGCCTGGGTGTGGACGGTGACGTTCGGATCATCTTCCAGGAAGCGCAGATCGGTCACAGGGGGATCAACGCAGACGTCGATTTCGCCGTTCTGCAGGGCGATGGCACGCTGGGATGCTTCAAGCAGGAACTTGAAGGTGA
>CAYWGX010000124.1:0-7886 GCA_964457635.1 uncultured Leptolinea sp. | reverse complement strand
CCAATACGGAGTGACGACAGGTGAGGTGGATCCGCAGCAATATTACAACCCGTATCACGACCCGACGCTCAATAACGATATTTACGACCCCAACACCGGCTGGTGGTATTCCCCTGAAGATTATTACGGCTATCCCGGCGTAGGATGATCTAAGGAAGCGCTGATTAATAAGGGACAACAGGGACGGGTCTCGTGTGTCCCAGACGTGGAACACCGGGAACTGTCCGTATTGTCCCATTACTGTGTATTTCACCTGTGTCACGGGTATGGTTCCTTCCGTCACCATACGGTGACTACAGGCAACCGGCCCCGTGACACATCTCGGTAAACACATTTATCGTGGCGCCTCTCGAGGCATGTTGGATTAATCAGTGTTTCTTTAAACAAAAAACCGGAAGTTTTCTTCCGATTTGTGCGCTGGGGGGGAATCGAACCCCCACGGCTTGCGCCACATGGCCCTCAACCATGCCTGTCTGCCAGTTCCAGCACCAGCGCATACAGGAATTATTATATTCTTTCACCTTTTCCTGTCAAGTGATTCCGTAAATATTTATTACGCCGGAGAGTGTCCGCACACCAAAACTGCCTTTTTCACCTTTCAACTTTTGTTGATGAGGGGTTTGACTCCTTGATTGCAAAGGGAATCTGTCTTTTTCACTCAGATTAGGGTAAAATTTGGTAACTGTCGGGAAGGCGTTTGATGCGCCTGATTCCGCACGCTTACTGAATCATAACGACGAAGGATTTGCAGCGAATTATGACTGATCAATTAAACCCTCAACAGGAACAAGCCGTTACTGCGGGGAACGGACAGATCCTGGTGATCGCCGGACCGGGCTCCGGCAAGACCAAAGTGCTGACCCAGCGCATCGTCTACCTGATGCGCACCATGGGTGTGCGTCCTTATAACATTCTGGCGGTGACCTTCACCAACAAAGCTGCCAAAGAGATGGTGACCCGTATCGAAGGATCCCTCGGAGAATCCGTCCAGGGCTCCATGTGGATCGGAACCTTTCACGCGGTCTGCGCACGTATCCTGCGCCGGGAAGCCGGAGCACTGCCCTTCGACAGCAATTTCGTCATCATGGACACCGACGACCAGCAGTCCCTGATCAAGCGCATCATCAAAGAGCTGAACATCGACGAAAAAAGCTTCCGCCCCAATGCTCTGCACAATGCCATCTCCAACTGCAAAAACGAACTGCAGTTTCCCAATGACATTTCCCGCTCCAACTACCGTGAAGAAACGCTTTACCGGGTCTATGAGCGCTACCAGCGGGAGCTGCTGGCGAGCAACTCTCTGGACTTTGACGACCTGCTGCTGTGGACACACAGGCTGCTCAGCGAAAACCCGCAGATACGTGATAATTACAGACGGCGTTTTCACCACATTCTGGTGGATGAATTCCAGGATACCAACACGGTCCAGTATCAGCTGCTGAAGCTGCTGGCCGGGACGGACGGAAACCTCTTTGCCGTGGGCGATGAAGACCAGTCCATCTACCGCTGGCGCGGTGCGGATTACCGCAACATCCTGCAGTTTGAAAAGGATTACCCCAACTGTCAGAAGATCCTGCTGGAACAGAACTACCGCTCCGTTCAGAATGTGCTGGATGCAGCCGGAGGGGTGATCGACCGCAACAAGAACCGTACCCCGAAAAAACTCTTTTCAGACCGGGGCGCCGGTGAACTGATCGGCCTGTATGAAGCCGATGATGACCGGGATGAAGCCCGCTTTGTCGCTGACACCATCCAGCAGCTGATCCGGAATGGCAATGCCAAAGGCGGAGATTTTGCGGTGCTCTACCGGACCAATGCCCAGTCCCGTATGTTTGAAGAGGCCTTCCTGAACCGGGGGATGGCTTACCGTCTGGTGGGAGCCCAGCGCTTCTACGGACGGCGCGAGGTCAAGGATATCATTGCCTACCTGCGCCTGGTCTTCAATCCTCATGACCAGATCAGCCTGAACCGGGTCATCAACACGCCCACCCGCGGCATCGGTGCCAAGTCCCAGTCAAATCTCAATCTGGCGGCCTACGAAAGCCAGAAATCCGCCGGTGAAGTGCTGATGGATCTCGGCCGGCTCGGTCCGGAATCCGTCTACTGGCCGGAGATGGGGCGGAGTGCCCTGCCGATCGCTGATTTTGGCGCCAAGCTGCTCGGCTGGCGGGACCAGATGAACAGTGACCCGAGCATCGTGGCGCTGATGGACCGCATCATCCGAGAAACCGGCTACCAGTCCTGGCTGGAAGCGGACAGCGAACCTGAAGAGGAACGCTGGGAAAACGTGGAAGAACTGCGCAGGATGGCTTATGAATACGAAGAGCGTGGGATCTCGGAATTTCTGCAGAACCTGGCACTGGTTTCCGACCAGGACACCGTCTCCGAAAATCCGGACTGTCCCACGCTGATGACCCTGCATGCCGTCAAAGGGCTGGAATTCAACCGCGTGTTCATCATCGGGCTGGATGACGGTGTGCTGCCTCATTCCCGCTCCTTCGATGACCCGGAGGAGATGGCCGAGGAGCGGCGGCTGTTTTATGTCGGCATTACCCGGGCAAAGAACAGCCTGACGCTGGTACGTGCCGAACAGCGCATGTCTTACGGGCAGATCGACGTCATGATCCGCTCCCGCTTTATCAACGACATTCCGCAGGAGCTGATCCGCCCGCTGAATGATCACACTTCCTCCCGCTCCGGCAGGACATCCTTACAAAGAGCTTCCCGCTGGGAGAACATCCCCTCCTGGAGCCGCGGAATGAGCAGCGCAGCCTCTTCCGGCACCTCAACCTATACCCGCTCTGTGGAGCCCATCCGCAGAACCGGTTCCGCCATTACCACCAAACCGCCGGTGCAGAAGGCATCTGCAAAGGCTGATGTCCAAACCGAATTCCATGCGCTGGACAAGGTCCGGCATAACTCCTGGGGCGAAGGGACCGTGCTGGAGTCGAAGATCGAAGGATCTGATGAGATCTTGACCATCCAGTTCAAGTCTGTGGGACTCAAGAAGGTCATCGCCGGGATGACGAAACTGGTGAAGCTCAGCAAGCCGTTGGGGTAGATGATGTTTCATTCGGAAAACAGGAGCGGTCCCGCACAGAAACGATTCCTGCTGCCGGTCATGCTGATGACGGCCGTGCTTTGTGCTGTCATGGTGCTGCGGACGGCTTATCTGCTGTTCCACACCACCGGGATCTTTTTCTGGAAGGTGCTGTATCAGCGGGGATTGCCGCTGGTGATCGGCGGTTCCGCCCTGTGTCTGGTACTTTGTGCCGTTGTTTTGATCCGCTCCCGGGAATATGTCCGCAAAACCTTTCGGGAGGACCGCAGAAAATGGCTTACGGTCGGCATTCTTACGATAATCGGACTTTTAGCTGCTGTTCTGATTTGGCAGACGCGCCTGGGGCTGGAGAAGGAAAATGCCTTTTGGGGCAAGCCGACTGTCCCGCTGCTGGAATGGCATCTACTGCTGGTTTTTGCTCTGTGCCTGGGCTGGTTCTGTGCGGATCAGCTTTCACCAAACGGGACCCCGGACCGGCTCAAAGCCTGGCTGCCGCTCCTGATCTGGCTCTGTGCGGTCATGGTCTGGACAGCGATTCCCAATCAGAACGGATTCTTTTCCCCTGCCGGGCGTGCTCCGAACTTTGAGACTTATCCCTTCTCTGACGGTTCCTTTTACGGGCATTATGCCCGCTCAGCCGCTGCCGGAATGGGCCTCAAGGGCGATGACATCCCGCCCCGTCCGCTTTATATCGCATTTCTGACCGGACTGCACCTGATTTCCGGCAATCAATATGACAGGATCATCTTCTTTCAGACCCTGGTGCTGGGTCTGCTGCCGGTTTTTGTCTTCCTCTGCGGAAGGGATCTGCACTCCTGTGAAGCCGGGATCGGAGCGGCGCTGCTGGTGATCCTGCGGGAGACCCATTCGATCCTGGCCGCTCCCTTCGGACACAACGTCTCAACGACAAAATATTTCTTTGCCGATCTGCCGGCCGCGCTGGTTTGTGCCGCTTTTGTCTGGACACTGATCCGCTGGCAGAAATCTGCCGCGGGGGAAAAAGCCCCGCGCTGGGCCTTTGCGGCCGGCTGCGCCCTGGGAGCTATGGCGCTCATCCGTACACAGAGCTTCTGCCTGGTCCTGCTGACGGTCTTTCCGCTGCTGTCGGCTTTCAAAAAATCCTTCGGACGGGGTATAACACAGCTGCTCCTTTTCGCACTGGCGCTCGGACTTTGCGTGGCACCCTGGTTGATTCGGAATCACCGCATCACCGGACAATTCGTCTTTGACCATCCCATGACCCAGACGGCAGAGATGGCCCGCAGCTATAATTTTGACAATGAAGATCTCACGCAGCTTCCCGGCGAGAATGATGGCGACTATACACAGCGCATGACGGCCTTTATTGCCTCTTCCATGCGCAGACATTTCCCTATGGTCGCGCATTTCGTCACGGTCCATTTTCTCAACAGTGAGATCAGTAATTTCCGCCTGCTCCCGCTTCGGGATCATTTGAATGACACGGCAGAGCTTTGGCAGAGCCGCGAACCGTTCTGGGAGCTGCTGGACAGCGGCGATCTGACGGCCTATAACCTGGTATTTTTCGGACTGGGTTTCCTCTTGTGGGCACTCGGTGTCGGAGCAGCACATCAGCGCAGTCCGCATGTCGGCTTCATTCCGCTGGCTGCCATCACGATTTTCAACTTCAGCACCGCCATGGGGCGCTATTCCGCCGGACGCTACCTGATCCCCACAGACTGGGTCATGATGCTTTATTTTGCAGTCGGGATCGCTGATGTGGTTTCCGTGCTCTTCCGCTGCTGCGGAGGGAACGGCTTGCTGACAACCGGGCAGCGGGAGAACATCCCGCCCTATGGCTGCACGGCGCTTTGCATTCTGCTGATCGCGGCCGCTATTCCCCTGGCGGACCGGGCTATCCCGCAGACCTTCCGGCAGGAGAGCCCGGCGGAAGTGGAAGCGAAGGTCGGTCCTATGACGATGCAGTGCCCGGCTGAAGATGCCTTTTATCTGCATGCTGTCGCGGTATATCCCCGCTGGTACGGAGCCGGTGATGGCGAACCGGAAAGTGCCAAACAGGGCTACGGGGTCGCTGATCACGGGCGGTTGGTGTTTCTGACGCTTGCCCCCGGCAGCTTCGGGACCATGGAATTGCCGCTGGAAACACCCCCCGAATACCTGCCGGACGGCGCGGAGGTGTGGTTCAGCGGCTGCCTGAATGGCGCGACCTCCCTGGTCGATACGCTGCTCGTTGAACGGGACGGGGAGATGATAGACGTAAGACGATAGACGTTAGATGATAGATGATAGATGATAGAAATAAACTCAGATATGTTTAAACAACTATCAACTGCCAACTACCAACTATCAACTTACGTCTTACGTCTTACGTCTGTAAATCTACAGCACAATTTCCAGATTATCGACGCCGGTGATGAGGTTCGGGAAGATGGCCCGGGCCGGTGCGACCGCATTCATCCGCTGCGGGATCGAGGTATAGGCACCTGCGCCGAAATGAGTCAGCACCATTTGAGCGGCACCTGCTTCCACGGCCAGACGGGCACAGAGCTCCGGCTCCATATGCGGAGCACCGGGTTTGTCCAGCACCGTCCCAGGCAGAGCGCCGCATTCCGCGATCACCAGGTCCGCACCGCTCGCCAGTGTGACCGCGTTTTCGCAGTATCCGGTGTCACAAAGATAGGCGATCGTTTTCCCTTCGATCCCGAGACGGTAGCCATGGTCCGGAACGGGATGCTGCAGCGGGAGAGATGTGAGCTCAAAGGTGAATCCGGCTGCATCCAGTTCATCCGTATCCAGCAGCTCACTGCCATCCGGGACCATTTTCGTCCAGGGATTGGTGAACGGCGGACGAACCAACTCGGTGAAGGCCTGTTTCTCCCCGGCAGGGACCACGATCTTCACCGGCTGCCCGAAGTGAAAACTGTCCAGCGTATGCAGCCCGATGGTGTGGTCCAGATGCAGATGCGAGAGCAGCAGATAGACGGGCCTGGAGAAATCGACCAGGTCCTTGATCCTGCGGATGCCGTAACCGGCATCAAGAATAACCGAATAGTCCCGGGTTCGGATCAGCGTACACATGGTCTGACCGAAATCCGTGTCGAACCAGCCATTTGTGCCGAGCAATGTAATGATCATAATGATACCTCTCTGTTTTTCTGTTATTCCCTGCAGCTGTCTTGCCTGCGGTACCCTTGCACCTGTCTCTGATGAACCATTAATCCAGAAGTTCTGTCATGAAGCGGGAAGCCTTTGCGGCATCGCCTTGAGCAATGGCGCCATAAATCATCTCATATAATTCGATCCATTGCGCGATCTTTGCTTCATCTGCGCTCTCATTGAACTGTTTCCGGGTCGGTTCTTCAATGGATTTGAACAGGCTGACAAGGATCTTGTTCCCGCAGCATTCGGCCAGCGTAAGATGGAATTGATGGCCTTTTTCTTTCCAATCCTCGGGTGTCTGCGCTGTTTTTGCGTTTTCAAGCGCTTTCTGCAGCTGTTTGAGGTCACCCTTTGAGGCATTTTCCGCAGCATAGGCAGCCAGCTGCGGTTCCAGGATCTGACGCGCTTCTGTCATATCATCCAGACTTTCCGGATCATTCAGCATATCCGCAAGCCGGTGATTGTTGATGCAGGCGATGGCATTGTCCGCTACATACGTGCCGATCCCCGGACTGGAATTCAATACACCGGAGACCTGAAGATTGGTGATGGCTTCGCGGATAGATCCGCGGCCTACCCGGAAAATTTTAGCCAGTTCATCTTCTGTCGGAACACGGGAACCTTCGGCCCATTCACCGCTCAGGATCGCTTCTTCGATCTGTTCGGATATCGTTTCATAATACTTTTTCTTGGAAATCGGTTTGATCATTTTTTTGTTTTGTAGTACTGCCAAAACCTCCCTTTTTCTGTATATTTTGTTTATTTTTAATTATAAGTGATACTTGTGAAATTTATAATTATCTGTAGTGATTTTAATCGGATTTATTATTAACGGACAAATATTGATTATATTTGCAAAAAAAACACGGCAATATTTGCCGTGTTTTTCGAAAATCATCTTTTCGGATTTGAAAAAGTCAGATCATCGCCTCTTCCCACATGGCGGGCGGTTCGATCTCAAGGATCTTTGCAACGGTCGCTGCACAGTTCGCCAGACCGAAGTGCCCGTCCTTGATCTCATAGCGGGTGTCCTTGTCATAGATAATGAACGGCACCGGATTCAGAGAGTGGGAGGTCTTCGGGGAGACGGCCCCGGTCTTCTTGTTGCGTTCGATCATGTCATCGGCATTACCGTGATCAGCGGTGACGATGAGTGTGAAGTCATGATGTTCCATAGCCTTGATGATGCGGGCCAGACCCAGATCGACGGATTCTACACCGATGCGGGTGGCGACCAGGCTGCCGGTATGTCCGACCATGTCACCGTTCGGGTAGTTGCAGCGGATAAAGCCGTACTGGCCGGATTCGATGGCTTCGAGCACCTTGTCGGTGACTTCTGCGGATTTCATCCACGGGCGCTGTTCGAAGGGCACTACATCGGAGGGGACTTCATAGAAGTCTTCCAGTTCTTCGCTGGTTTTGCCGGATTTGTTCCCGTTCCAGAAGTAAGTTACGTGACCGTATTTCTGTGTCTCGGAGACAGCATACTGTTTGATGCCGTGGGCAACAAGCAGCTGGGAGAGCGTGTTCTTGATGTCCGGAGGCGCTACCAGGAATTTCTTCGGCAGCTTGAGGTCGCCGTCATACTGCAGCATGCCGGCAAAGAGAACGTTCGGGCGGCGGCCGCGGTCGAAGTGATCGAAGTCGTCATATTCGAAGGCCATGCTGATTTCAATGGCACGGTCAC
>CAYWGX010000123.1:0-7915 GCA_964457635.1 uncultured Leptolinea sp. | reverse complement strand
GAGGCGATGATGATCACATCCTTGCGCCCGGTCAGCGCAGCAGTGGCCGCCAGCCGCAGCCGGTCGATCTCGTCGTTGGTGTCGGTCTCTTTTTCAATATACAGGTCGTGCCGGGGCACGTAGGCCTCCGGCTGGTAGTAGTCGTAGTAGGAGACGAAGTATTCGACGGCGTTATTGGGGAAGAATTCCTTGAATTCCGCATAAAGCTGGGCAGCCAGGGTCTTGTTGTGAGCCATCACCAGCGCGGGTTTCTGCACCTGCTGGATGATGTTGGCCATGGTGAAGGTCTTGCCGGTGCCGGTGGCGCCCAGCAGCACCTGATGTCTGCGTCCCAGGTTGATGCCTTCCACCAGTTCAGCGATCGCCTGGGGCTGGTCGCCCATCGGTTGATAAGGTGCGTGCAGTTCAAAGGGTTCGTCGATCATTATTTCCTTATATGTTCGGACATCAAATTATAGATTCTATCTATGTCCGCAAAGCGAGAAAAAAGAATCACTTATATGATAAAAATAGCCCTATGCAATAATCATGATGTTCCTTTAACAAAAACCCCACCTCCGCGGAGGAAGATGGGGAACATTTTCGTACCGAATAATTTATATTCCGCGCCACCGGTAAGCGGAGAACATTTTCGTATCGAATAATTTTTACCCCGCACCATCGATAAGCGGCAACATTTCCTCTTGTGTAGAAGATTCAATGAGAATCTTTTACTTTGAACTTTCTACACTTCAATTATAATCAATCCTTGTTATTTGTCAACATCTAATTTTTAGATCAGGTTGTCTCGTATAATTTTTCTGAGTATATCTTTGTGAGTTATTAACAAAAACGGCTTTCATTGACTGACGGAGCCGATGAAAGCCGTCCCGAAGTGGAGTGTATATGCTTATTTCTGTGGTTCCATGGGAGCAGGCTGATTATTATTCTGCGGCCAGCTGATCAGAAAATCCGGCTGATTTTGCGGCATCTGACCATTACCGTTGAAGTCCTGCCCTGGCCCCATCTGCCCGTTGAAAGGGAATTCCTGTGGCTGATCGGTTTCAATGCCGGCTTCTTTCATGGCAGTTATCAGAGCTTCCATAGCTTCGGCAGTGACGCTGCGCAGACTTTCACGTTCGTCCTCATCAGCGTTTCTTTCCGTTTCCATGGCTGATTCAAAGGCATCCAGGAGGGTCTGCAGCGCGGCTTTGGTGTCTGAATCGCTGACTTCATCGATCAGATTCTGAAGGTTGTTCCCTTCATTCTGCGGGCCTCCCATCCGGCCGCTGCCGTCAAAAGGCTCGCCCGGCCCCATTTGGCTGTTGAAGGGCATTTCCTGCTCCGGCTGCATTTCAATACCGGCTTCCTTCAGCGCTGTCAGCAGATCTTCCAGTGCATCATGGGCAGCTTCGCGAAGATTTTGTTTTTCGTCTTCCTCAGCATTCTTTTCTTCTTCGAGGATGGACCGGTATGCATCCAAAAGGGTTTGAAGTGCAGACTGTGTATCGGAATCACTCACGTTGTCAATGCTGTCCTGCAGTCTGCCGGTGTTATTGGAGGGGCCGCCCATCGGGGGCATCTGCATGCCGTTCTGACCGGACATATTCTGTCCCGTCATCTGCTGACTCTGCGGACCGCCCATCGGGGGCATCTGCATGCCGTTCTGGCCGGACATATCCTGTCCCATCATCTGCTGACCCTGGGGGCCGCCCATTGGGGGCATCTGCATGCCGTTGTGACCCGGAGCCTGTGCAAATGCACCGGTGAAAGAGACTGCGGCAATGGCACAGACCAGAGCGCTCAATACAATACTTTTCATAGATTTAAAAGTTTTCATAATTTCTTTTCCTTTCTTTTTCACAGGTTTTTTACCCTGTCACTTTATATAAGCGGAGGTTGAATTAAAAAAAAAGGGGGTAAGAAAAAAATGAAAGGTGCTGAACGTGATTTGAGTGGAGCAGTCCCCGGTAATATCCATCCACTCAGCTCCGGATATTTTGAAGTAAAAACACAACTGGCTATATAATAGAAATCAGACATAGCTATTTTTTACCGACCAGTTTCTCCAATGTCTCGAACAGTCGGTCGGGTTCGACGGGTTTGGAGAGATGGGCGGTCATGCCTGCCTGCAGGGAGCGCTGGACGTCCTCGTCGAAGGCATTGGCAGTCATGGCGATGATGGGGATGGTTTTCGCATCCGGGCGCTCCAGCTCACGGATGGCGCTGGTGGCTTCCAGACCGTCCATCACCGGCATGCGGACGTCCATCAGGATGGCATCGAAGTGTCCTTCCGCTGCTCCGGAGAACATCTCGACCGCCAGCTGACCGTTCTCCGCGTGTTCGGCACTGATCCCTTCCAAGTCCAGCAGGTCCATCAGGATCTCCGCGTTGATCTCCATATCCTCGGCGATCAGCACATGCAGACCTTCCAAAGAGCTGCTGCTTTCCGCTTCGGGAACAGGTGCAGGCGCCGCGGCAGCTTCGCCGGTCTGTGCTTCATTCCGGTCTTCCCGCCGGAGCAGGATTGCGCGGACCTCATGCATCAGGCTGTCCGTGAACAGAGGCTTGGAGAGGATCCCGTCCGCCCCGGCAGCATAAGCCTCATCGCGCATGTCGTCCCAGTTGTAGCCGCTCATGATGATAACCGCGGTCTCTCCCTCATCAAAGGCACGGAGCGCTTTGGTGAAGTCAATGCCGTCCATCTCGGGCATACGGTAGTCGGTGAGCGTGAACTGATAGGGATGTCCTTCTTCCCGTGCTTTGCGGAGCCTTTCCAGGGCTTCTCTCGGGTCTGTGGTATATTCGGCAAGCAGGCCGATGGCATTGGCGATGATCATGGCGTGTTCGCAGGCGACTTCATCGTCATCGACCACCAGAACACGCAAGCCGGTCGGCAGGACATCGTCAACTCCATGCTGGACGCTGCGTCCGGAGGCTTTCAATGTCACGGTGACGGTGAAGGTGGTTCCCACACCTTTTTCACTGTCCACCTCGATCTCGCCGTTCATCATTTCCACGATGTTCTTGGTAATGGACATGCCCAGTCCGGTGGAGCCGTATTTATTGTGAGAGGCCACATCTTCCTGAGAAAAGGCTTCGAAGATTTTCGGAATATACTCTTTGCTCATGCCGATGCCGGTATCTTTGATGACAAAGCGCAGGGTTTGGTAGCCCTCAAAGGAGGCGACCTGTTCGGCGGTGAGGGTGACGGATCCAGGTACATTGGTGAATTTTACGGCGTTGCCGAGAATGTTGATGAGCACCTGTTTGAGCTTCATGTCATCGCCGATATAGAAATCGTTCGTTTCACCGATGATCTGGCATTCGTAATTCAGTCCTTTGTCCGTGCACTGGCCGTTGATGATGATGTTGATCTGGTCCAGAAAGTCGCGGAAGCGGAACTCCTCTTCCTTGAGGGTCATGCGGCCGGATTCGATGCGGCTCATGTCCAGGATGTCGTTGATCAGTCCCAGCAGATGCTTGGCACTGGCACCGATCTTTTCCAGCTGTTCCCGGGTGTGGGGAGAAAGATCCGGATCCTTGAGTGCGATGTTGTCCAGCCCGATGATAGCATTCATTGGTGTACGGATCTCGTGGCTCATGTTGGAAAGGAAGCTGGTCTTCGCCCGGCTGCTTTCCTCAGCCAGTACTTTTTCGGCTTCGATCTGTTTTTCCCGGTTGAGCATGACTGCGAAAATGCGGAACAGCAGCGTCAGTGCGATGGCAACCATCCCCACCAGCAGCAGACTGTTGCGCAGCAGGGAATCGCTGATTTTTCTCATGACCGATTTGTGTCCGGTCTCAATGAGTTCATTCAATGCGCTCACATCGTCGAAATGGTGGCTGACAGTGTTTGTGACCGAGGATTGGGAGTAATTCAATGCTCTCCGGGCAGTAGCTTCAGATGCCTGGCGCATCCAGACGGATGCGGTGAAGACGATGAGCACCACCAGCACGATCCAGGCGAAGGTGGAATGTCCCAGCCGCCTTTTTGTGTCCCGTCTGAACAGATAAAGGAAATATCCGAGGCCCAGGATGCCCCAGACGGAAAGGATCAGGTAGGATTCCATGGAAAGGGTGTCTACTGCCAGCAGGTTCGGGATCAGGAAGTAGAGGACAAACAGGATCGAAATGACAAAGCCCAGAATACCGGCTGCTGCCATCTTCCCATTGTTCCGTGTTATTGCTTCTTTGTAAGCGGACGCGGAAACATAGGTATAAGCGATGGTGGCGCCGACGGTAGCCACGTCCACGATCCAGCCGGTGGAGGTCCTGCCGAGGAAGGGGAGAATGAGGGAAATGCCCAGCAGGAAAAGAATGGCATTTTTCGGTGTTTGGTTTTCATCCAGTTCGCCGAGAAATGTCGGGACCATCCCGTCCTGAGCCAGTTTATAAAGCAGGCGGCTGGAGGCGACGAAGTTGCCGACCAGTCCGGTGATGATGCCGCCGAGGGTGGTGAGTCCGAGGATGATCACGCCGGCACTGCCGAAAAGGGATTCCGCGGAGAAGAAGGTCGGCAGGCCTTCAATGCCGCTGTAGCTGCCCAGGTTGGAGATATATTCATACCAGTTTGCGCAGCCCTCCGGCAGGACGGTCACAGCCAGCACGGCCAGTGCTGCGTAGGCGAAGGCGGCCATGATGACGGCCAGCGCCATGATGCGGAAACCTTTTTTGTGGGAAAAATTGAATTCCCCTGCAGAGTGGCAGATGGATTCAAAGCCCACATATGCCCAGGGGGCAAGCGCGATGATGGTGAAGGTGCCGATGAAGGGATTCAGCTCAGCGGAGAAAGGCGGTTCAAAGACCTGTGTGCCGGGCTGCGGATGGAAGATCGCTGCACAGACGCCCAGCGTGATGCCGCCGAAGAGAACGACTGCCATGACGATTTGGACCTTTTCGGCAAGTTTTTTCCGCAGGCAGAATGCCGCGGCGATTGCCAGGGCGAAGATGGAAAGCAGCACCTCTCCCATATAAATATGGAAGCTGGCGATCTGATAATGGAAACCAAATTGGAATAATGCCCCGAACAGGTTGCGGGCGATGAGCGGCAGGGCAGTGGCATTCGCCCAGATGATGGCGGTATAGGTGAGGATCAGGAACCAGGCACTGAGGAAGCCGTGGTCATAGCCAAAATTCTCTTTCGTGTAGGTGTAAGTTCCGCCCTCATCCGGATGCAGGTTCATCAGGTAGTGATAGTTGACCCCAATGAGGAGCATGATCAGGCCTCCGATGAGGATGCCGAGAACGGTTCCCAGCGGACCTGCCACCGGCAGAAATGTGGTGCCGGGCATCACAAAGGCGCCCCAGCCTACGGCACAGCCGAAAGCCAGTGCCCACGCACCCAGCGGTGACAAATATTGGGTCAACCCCTTATTACCATTATTATTTGATTCACCCATGTCCTGTGACCTCTGCAATCCTCACTCCTAACTCCCTTCATATTCCCCGATTCTGTCCAGGGTCTTTTGGAAGAGTTCATTGATCTTATTCAGTTTTTCCTGTACCGCTGCATCGGAGAGGGTGCGGCTGTTCCCGGGACGGAATTCTTCCGTGATCTCGTCCGCCAGGGCAGCCAGCTCATCCAGTCCGAGATTGGCGCATACACCCTTCATCGCATGGGCACTCTCGAAAAGTCCCGTGGGATCCATCTTTTCAGCGGCGGCTGCCAATTGTTCATTGACACCGCTGTTCTTCAGCTTGCGGATATAGCGGTCGATGAGCTTGTCCATCTTCATGATCCGCTGTGCCTGTTCGTAATTCCCACCGATCTTCGCATAAAGTTCCTGTAAAGTCATGGCTATCTCCCATCTCCTATATCCTATATCCTAAAACTTCCCTCCAGATCAGCTTCTCAAACTCCTCTGCCGGTAACGGACGGGAAAAATAAAAGCCCTGTACCAGTTCGCATTTCGCCACACGCAGCATCTCCATCTGTTTTTCTGTCTCCACACCTTCCGCCACCACCGGAACATTCAGATATTTGGCGATGTCCAGCACCAGCTCCACCAATTTGAGGTCCTTTTCGCTGGTTTCGATGTTCCTGATGAATTTCATATCCATCTTCAGGAAGTCGATGGGCATGGAAGAGAGCATGTTCAGGGAAGAATAGCCGGAGCCGAAATCGTCCATTTCGATCTCAAAGCCATCATTTCGCAGCCGGTTGACCACATCGATGACCTGGTCGCCGTTTTCGGTGTAAGCGGATTCGGTCACTTCCAGTTTCAGATCCCGGTGCTCAAGACCGTTTTGCTCGATCAGGGCATTCAGCCTGTTTTCGAGCTCCGGGTCGAACAGGTCCACCCGTGAGAGGTTGACGGAGACCGGGACGGTGATGCCGAATTTGTCCCGCCATGCGGCTACCTGACGGGCAGCTTCTGACCAGACATAATTGTCAACCGTGCTGATTTGTCCGTTGCCTTCAAACAGCGGGATAAAATCTCCCGGGGGGATCATCCCCAGTTCCGGATGCTGCCAGCGGATCAGGGCCTCGGCACTGCTGAGTTTTGGCGGAGTGCACTGGATGTTGTATTTCGGCTGGTAAAAGACCTTCAGCTGTTTTTCTTCCACAGCCTGCTGCAGGTCATTCAGCAGTCTTTGATCCAGGATCTCGCGCATGCGCATCTCTTCATCATAGATCATCAGGTGATCCTTGAAATTGCCGCGCACCATGGAACAGGCTGCCCGCGCCTGATCAAAGAGCAGTATCGGTTCCCCTTTTCCCCCCTGCCAGGGTTTGACGCCCATCCGCAGGCGGATGCCGGCATTGTTGGCAAATTCGTTGAGTTTGTTTTGGAAGCGGTCCAGCAGGGCCTGGTAGTTCTCCTGTTGAAGACAGTAGATCTCAAAACGGTCTGCTTCAAAACGGCTGGCAATGCCTTTGGTTTCTCCCAGAAATGCCCGGATCTCATTGCCGAGGATCCGCAGCACGTTGTCACCGAATTCCCGGCCGTTCAGGGCATTGATGGCGTGGAACTGTTCAATGTTCATCACAATGGCATCCATGTGCCAGTCCGGATGATATTGATAGATGCGGTTGGCATATTCAAAGAAGAAATTGCGGTTGTAAAGCATGGTGAGCTGGTCGGTCTCGGCAGCAGAGATCAGCTGCCGTCCTTCGCTCAGTTCGATGATGCGGCTCACGCGGGCCAAAATCACTTCGTGCATGTCGAAAGGCTTGGTGATGAAGTCCGCAGCTCCCATCTGCAGGGCTTTGAGCTCTGCACTTTTGTCGGCAGTCAGGACGATGATGGGGATGCGCTTCAGATTCTCATCTTCATGCACCAGGGAAAGCACACTGAATCCGTCCATCACGGGCATCAGCAGGTCCAGCAGGATCACGGAGAGAATGTCCTGATTGGCTTTGATTTTCTCCATGGCCTCCCGGCCGTTTTCAGCATAGAGCACTTCATAGTCATCTTCCAGGATCATGCCCAGCACATCGCGGTTGATCTCCTGGTCATCAACCACCAGAACATATAGCGGCTTCTTGATTTGTTTTGATCTGATCATCGTCATTCCTTCAATCTATGTTCTGCATTATGCTGCTGTCTTACAGCGTCTCATCAGTTTTTCCAGTGTTTCATATAATTTTTCAGCGTCCACCGGCTTGGAAAGGTGGGAGTTCATCCCGGCATTCAGTGCATTTCTGCGGTCAAGCTCGGAGGCATTGGCCGAAACCGCGATGATGGGGACTTTTTCCGCATCCGGACGTTCCAGTGCCCGGATGTTCCGGGCCGCGTCCAGACCGTCCATGACGGGCATGCGAAGGTCCATCAGGATCGCGTCATAGTAATTTTCCGGGCTGGCAGAGAATTTTTCTACGCAGATTTCCCCGTTTTCCGCCCGATCCGCGGAAACCTCTTCCATATCCAGCAGGTCGATGAGGATTTCGGCATTCAGGTCGATGTCCTCCGCTATCAGCACCCGGCTGCCC
>CAYWGX010000122.1:0-8002 GCA_964457635.1 uncultured Leptolinea sp. | reverse complement strand
AAAAGCTGGAATTCGAACCGAAGAAGATCATGGGCACCATGATGCCGGATTCCGTCCAATTCCACCCGATGGCGATTTCCGCCCATACCAACCGGGTCGCTGTCGTAGACGCGCACACCATCTGCTCCACCATCGCCACGGAGCTCAAACCCTCCGTAGAAGAACTGATCGAGACCGTGAAGAACTTTGAAGTTCCCGAGGTCACCCGGACGCTGCCCTCCTGCCCGAAGCAGGCGATCATTTATCACGAAGAGGACAACCGTCCGCAGCCGCGTCTGGACAGAGACCTGGAAAACGGCATGGCCACCAGCATCGGACGCATCCGCAAAGACACCATCCTGGATTACCGCTTCGTGACTGTTTCCCATAATACGATCCGCGGTGCTGCCGGCGGTTCCATCCTGAACGGTGAACTGATCGCCAGAAGATTCTTCGGCATGTAATGCGGGACAAACAGGCGAAAGGAGAGTTTCATGAAACTTGTGAAAATCGGTATGGTCGGGTTCGGTAATGTCGGTCACGGCTTTATCAGGGCACTGATCGAAAAAAACAGCTTTTTCAAGAAAGAGCTCGGGCTGGATTTTGTCATCACTGCCATTACGGACATTCGTTACGGAACGATTTACGCTCCGGACGGGCTTCCGCTGAAGAAGCTCGTGGATGCGCATGATTTCTCCGGGGTGGATCCGGAATTTAAGCAGGATTGGAACACCATCCAGATGATCCGCAACGCTGAATCCGATGTGATCATCGAACTGAGCTTCACCGACCTGAAAACCGGCGAACCGGCTGTGCTCCATTGTCAGGAAGCACTGCTCTCCGGGAAGCATGTCATCACCTCTAACAAAGGCCCGATCGCACTGCATTACAACCTGCTCAAAGGTCTTGCCCGGGACAACGGCGTGAAGATCGGCTGCGAAGGTACGGTCATGAGCGGAACTCCGGCACTTCGTCTGGCTACGGACAGCCTGATGGCAGCGGGCATCAACGAGATCCACGGCATCCTCAACGGAACAACCAACTTCATCATCACCGAGATGGAAAACGGCTCCACCTATGAAGAGGCTCTGAAGGAAGCCCAGCTGATGGGTTATGCCGAAGCCGACCCCAGCGGCGATGTAGAAGGATTTGACACCGCCGGAAAAGTCGCCATCCTCTCCCATCTGGTGTTCGGGACCTTCGTCAAACCGGAAGACATCGAGCGGGAAGGAATCACGGACCTGACCGTCGATGATGTGCAGGAAGCGCTGAAAAATGACATGCACTGGAAGCTGCTCGGCTCCGTCAAAAAGACACCGGAAGGCATCAAGGCCTCCGTAAAGCCGGTAATGCTCCCGAACAGCAATCCGCTGGCCGGCATCAAAGGGGCCGGGAACGCCATTCAATACCACACCGACTTGCTGGGTGAGATCACGCTGATCGGTCCGGGTGCAGGCAGAAAAGAAACGGCTGCCGCTCTGATCGAGGACCTGATACATATCGTTCAATATAATTGAAAGAAGAAAATTGAAGGTAGAATGAAAAAACACGCGGGAATTGTTCCTGCGTGTTTTTTTATCAATGCTTTTATGGAAGGGACATCGGGAACGGTCCGCAGTGTCTCGAAACAGACATTATACAAACCAGGAAGATTTGTTAAAAAGGATGGGGAAGGTGTTATAAAACCAGGGCTGAAGAGCAACCCAGAGCCGGCCGATCAGGAGGCCCAGCAGGAAACCGGCCAGGACATCCAACAGGTAATGCACACCGGTCGCCACCCGGGAAAGGATCATCAGCACCGCCCAGAGGCAAAAGCCAGCCAGCAGCAAAGGCTGGTCGAAGGTGTGAAAGGCCAGCATAAGGATCACACCGGCTCTTACCGCATGTCCGGATGGAAAGGAATACGGATCTGTCCTGCGGTAAACATTCCCCCATTCTCCCTCGGGACGGGCGCGGGCAATCAGCCGCTTTAATACAAAGACAAAGCAGGCAGTCAGGGCGATCGATCCGCCCCAATAAGCCAGTGTCCGTTCCTGCTCACCTTTTGCAAACAGCCAGAATAGGAATAAAGGCCCGCACCAGAACCAGGAGTCACCGGTATGGGCGATGAAAGCAGCTACCCTGAACAGCGGACCTTCCTGCGGGGTGATCCGCAGGGAAGCCGAAATACGTTCATCAAAATCATTCAGACGCTGCAATATATCTGACATATGATAATTATTTATCAAGAATGGAACGGATAACAGCCCGCATTTCATCCATCTTCGTGTCCATATCCGCAGCCAGCCTGAACTGTACGCGTGCCCGGGTGAGATTATGCTCCGCATAGGCAGTATGGAAATAGACATCTCCCTCCAGATAATCCGTCAGGAAGCGCACCCCGATCTCCAGTGTCACCAGCTTGGATGCTTCCGGACAGAGAATCAGCTCATTCCGGCTCAAGTTTTCCCGGGCAGCTCCGCAGAATCCCTCCGCGTAAGCCCTGAACAGATCCATACGCAGGAAAACCTTCTCCAGATCCTTTTCATCCTCCGCGGCATTGTTGCCCGCATATCGGATGCTGTCCCCGAAATCTACCGCCGGGATGCCGGGCATGGTCGTGTCCAGATCGACCACACACAAGGGCTTCTTTGTCACCCGGTCAAAAAGGACATTGTTGATCTTGGTATCGTTATGCGTCACACGAAGCGGAATCTCACCGGAAGCGACTTTGTCCAGCAGGAAAGAGGCAAAAGGCTTTTGCGACAAAACATAGTCAATTTCCGGCTGTGCACCCGCCGCACGCTTTTTTTCGTCTTTTGCAATCGCATTTTCCAGTGCCTGATAGCGGGCGACTGTATTGTGAAAATCCGGGATAGTTTCAACCAGGGAAGCTACCGGAAAATCGGCAAGCAGGTTTTGAAACTGACCGAAGGCACTCCCGGTATCACGAAATATCTCCGGTGTTTCAGCCTTGTCATAGCAGATGCAATCCGGGACAAAGACATAAACCCGCCAATACTCTTCATCGTCGGTCACGATATAAGTCCTGCCGTCGATTGCGGGAATCAGTTCCAGCACCTTGCGCGGATCGGGCTCTTTTTTACGCATGAATTCCGTGATCAGTTCGACGTTCTGCATCAGCCCCACCGGGTCACGGAAAACATAAGTATTGATTCGCTGCAGCACGAAAAGGTCACCGGTTTTTGTCTCAACGCGATAGGTCCAGTTGATGTGCCCTTCGCCAAACAGTTCACAGCGGACCACCGGACTGCCAAAGTCATACTGAGAAAGAATCAGCTCAATTTTACGATCCAAAGTGCTCTCCTTTCACGTCTCCCAACTATCAACCGCCAACTATCAACCACCGTCCTACGTCTTACGTCTACAGTCTTACGTCTGATAATTACTCCGGGACATAGATATAGAAATACACCGGGCAGAACAGCGCGTTGCCGGGGAAGCGGTCCCAGTGTCCGTCATGCAGCGTATCCCAGCTGGAATGCTGGATTTCCTCTCCGCCAGCAAGATATTCCGTCCAGCCGAAGTTGCCCCAGTTCCGAACCAAAGTATAGGCGCCGTAATATTTGTTATCTTCGTGATATTTTTCGGTAGGAGCCCGCATCGGGATCTTGACACGGATCGATTGACCGGGTTTCACGATATGGGAGTTTTTATCCACACTGTCCGGATCAACGGTTTTCCAAAGGTCGATCGCCTGGTCCGTTGGATTTTTTTCCAACGGGTCACCGGTATATTTCATCACGTCAATGTTAAAATCCCAGGTCTGTGTCCCGACATTGCGGAAAGTGATATCCAGGTCAAATTCTTCTCCGAAGCGCATCTGCTGGAAATAATAAGGCCGGTTCAGGATCGCCTCACAGGCATAGCCCTGTCTCAGGTCATCCCAGGGGTCCGTGATAGGACGGTCCAGCGTCGGCTTCGGAACTTCCATCCCGCTCTGAAACATTTCCTTCGCATTCGGAAGCACAACGCTCTTGGGTTGATTGATATATTTGGAGCGGTCCCACAACGTGACAGTATTATTGCCGACCCCGGAAATAATGTTTTCCCCGCGCACCTCTGTCAGGCTCGGGTTTTTGATGGTTATGATTTCCGATGGCACAGCAGTCGGACGAACGATGACCGCGTCCGTCTGAGCGGATACCGCAGCAGCCATCTGCAGCAGACAGCATAGCAAAATCATGATAAATAATTTCTTCATAAGGTTTTTTCTCTCCTTTTGTCATCTGCGCAAAGAACAGCATCCAATGCATCATTGATATGATCATAAAGCACAGCACCGGCAGCGAATAACAACTCAGACTTTTCAGCTGTGGTACGGATTCCGCAAAGGACAGCCGACGCATCATAGCCCCATTCCCGAAGAACTTCTGCCGCATTGCGGACACTTTTGATACCGGAAACCGAATCCTCAAACACGGCAAGCCGCAGCCTTTCTCCGGGGTGAAACCACTTTGCAGCAGGTGAATCCGACTTCTCCGGATTCAACGTACAGAGCTTATGCGCAGTCTCCAGAGCTTCGATCTCATCCCCGGTCACAGCCATCATCACCGAAGCCAGGGCATGAAACGGATGCGGTTTGACGTAATACTCACGCCGCAGTTCATATTTTTCTTCAATATAGCACAAACTGCCGGATCCGATCATGCGGATTCGGCCGTCCGTCCAGCCAAGCAGACGCAGGGCACATTCACCCTCAGGTGTATTAACGAAATAATTCCTGCCTTTGTTCCCGTTTTGTACCGGAAACCTTGTCGGACGGTAGGTCATCACCACCGGAAAAATCTGCCTTTCCGGTAAAGCCGGAAGCAAGGCACGGTTCGCTTCGGAAATCAGCAGACGGTCCTTCGTTTCCAGGTAGGAGCTGCAATCCAGCGGTGCCTCCATCCCGTAAAAATCACGATATGCCTCAGAACCGAGCAGACGGTTCATCAATCCCGCAAAGAACGGGCACTGCCGGGGATCCAGTGTATCCACAAAAAACCGATCCCGGAAAGGCTGAGCCCACAGATGATCCAGGCCTCGTCCGTCTGATTTTTGATAAGCATGATAGATGGCGTTGATGCAGGTCTCATTCGGATCCAAAAGCCCGGAAAATTCATCGATCTGCGTCAGCATCATCTGTTTGAAATCGTCATTATCAAAATGAATCGTTTGATCACAGCGAGGGGGAAACACATCCGGCAGAACAGCTCCTGTGATGCCGCAGTACCGGTTGACAAAAGCCGCCAGTGCCAGCGGGACCATGTCCCATTCGGCAGCGATCCCGCAGACTTCAAATCGGTCCGCAATCTCACGGTCAACAGAAAGCTGCGGCTGTCCCATGAGGCTCAGAAAATCGTTGATGGTATCCACACAGGCCAGACGATATCCATGTGACTCCAGCAGGACACCGTCGATATCAAGGATCAAAAAGAGCTTTCTGTCATCCATATCAATCACTCAAGCGATTCCGGCAAACCGATCTGGTGATAAAAATCATCACGCAGCACAGCGCTTTCCTCAAACACGCCGGTAAAACGAGTGGTGATCAGTTCAGCGCTTTCTTTCTTCACGCCCCGCATGATCGAGCACATATGCAAACCGTTTGTCAGGACGGCAATGCCCTTTGGGTGCAGAACGCTTTCAACAGCTTCGCAGATCTGCTTCGTCAGCCGTTCCTGGACCTGAAGCCGGCGCGCGTACATTTCCACAATACGCGGGATCTTGGAAAGGCCGATGATTTTCCCGTCGGGGACATAAGCCACATGGATCTTCCCGTAAAAGGGAAGCATGTGATGCTCACACATACTGTAGAAGGAAATGCCGCGAACCAGCACCATGCTGTCACAGCTTTCATCGAAAATCGCACCATGCACAACAGAATCCAGATCCATACCATATCCGGCGCAGAGCTCACCGTACATTCGCCGGACCCGTTCCGGGGTAGCTTTCAGTCCCTCACGTTCAGGGTCCTCACCGATCCCGATCAGGATATCTCGAACCGCATCCTGCATTTTTTTTACACCAAGCTTATGCTTCAAATCAACACTCATCATCGTCTCTTGAAAATCCAAACTGCTCTCTCCTGTTCCTTATATCGGCTGCTGACTGCCGGTCTCCGATCCCTTTTTTCAATTCTTCACATCAAATCCTATTTGCTGCGATCCACAAGGGAGCTGATCAGCTCATCGAGCATATCCTGATACACACCGGATGACCGATGGGACGACAGGGTCATGACTGCTTCATCCGTATAGCGGCGGCACTGTGCTTCCAGGAATTCCGGCGCACCGGCTTCAGCCATCATGTCCGCAAACTCCGCGACCCGTTCACTGCTGCCGTCATATTCATGCCATTTCTGCAAAAAGGCAGGATTTCTCTCAGCAGTGTAGACAACGGCAAGCGTGTTCTTTTTATCCATAATATCGGCAGAGACGGGTTTTCCGAGTTCATCCAGGTTTCCCCAGGTACCCAGATAGTCATCACGGATCTGGAAAGCGATCCCGATACGTTTTCCGGCATACTCGAATTCGGCGATAGACTTATCATCAGCCCCACCTGCCATGGCTCCCAGCGCAAAACTTGTGCCGATTAAAGCAGAGGTTTTTCCGCGCACCATCTGCAGATATTCTGATTTGGTGATCTGCTCACGGTTTTCGAAACGAATATCCTGATGTTGTCCGAGAAATAAATCTTCAGACATCTTCAGCATTCTCACCAAACCGTTTTTTTGGGAGTTTTTGTCAGCATGGGCAGCCGCTGACAGGGAAATTTCATAAAGCAAATCACCGGCATTGAGCGCGAGCGGCAATCCGTATTTTTTCCAGAGTGCCGGACGGTTATGACGGATGTCGCTGTTGTCTTCAATATCGTCATGAACCAGTGTATAATTGTGCAGCATCTCCAATGCAGCGCCATACAGAAGAGCAAGCTTGTAATTTCCGGACACGACACCACAGATAAGGCTGCAGAACAGCGGACGCAAACGTTTTCCTCCGCTCAGCAAAGAGCCGTCATCCTTGAACCCGAGTGCATAATAGATCATCTCCTGAAGCACCGAATCCCGGTGCAATACCGGATAATCTTTCAGGTATCGATAAATCGTCTGGTTGATTTCATCGAGCATTTGTTGTTTCTTCACGATAAACCACTCTTTCTCTCTGATACATTCATGAAATTCAGATTTCAGACCGTTCGATCCCACTGCTCAGAAACTGTGCGATCTTATATTGTTCCATCACACATTTCAACTCATCACAAACGGTTTCCGCAGTCCCTTTTGCCGCTGCGGGCAGCAGCCTGGCAGCCATACCGCAGAGCTCAGCACCAAGCAGAATCGCCTTGGCAGCCTCAACACCGTTGGTGATGCCGCCGGAAGCGATCAAACGTATTTCCGGATGTGTCTCATGGATCTGACGGATACATTCCGCTGTCGGGATTCCCCAATCAGCAAAGGGTTCAGCCAGTTCACGCGAAAGCGGGCTGCGGTTCGCCAGGCTTTCGACCTGCGACCAGGAAGTTCCCCCGGCTCCCGCCACATCAATCATGGAAACCCCGGCTTCCGTCAGTTTCATTGCAGTTTCCGCTGAGATTCCCCAGCCCACCTCTTTGACGATGATCGGAACGGGGAATCCGTTGCATAAGTCTTCAATTTTCTTCAATAATCCGCTGAAATTGGTATTCCCGCCGGTCTGAATCAGTTCCTGCAGCGGATTCAGATGAAGGATCAGTGCATCAGCCTCCAGCATTTCCACCGCACGCAGGTAATGTTCACGGGTAAAGCCGTAATTCAGCTGAACCGCGCCAAGATTGGCAAGCAGCGGGATATTCCCGGCGATTTTGCGATATTTCGGAAAATCTGCCGAAGCGGAACCGGTGAAATAGACCCGCTGGGAACCGATGGCAAAAGGCAGCTTCAGCGCCGCAGCCGCTTCGATCAGGTTTCGGTTGATCCGTTCTCCGAATTCTGTACCGCCGGTCATAGAGGAGATCAGCAGCGGGGCGGAGATCTTTTTATTCAGAAATACGGTCTCAATGG
>CAYWGX010000121.1:0-8022 GCA_964457635.1 uncultured Leptolinea sp. | reverse complement strand
ATATCGCGGAGCGGCAGGAGATTTCCAAGAAGTATCTGGAGATCATCGTCAAAGAGCTGGTGAAGGGCGGACTGGTCAGCGGGATCAGCGGCAGAGGCGGGGGTTATCGGCTCACCCGTTCCCCGGAAGATTATCCCTTGGGAGAGATCCTGGAATTGATGGAAGGTACGCTGGCCCCGGTTGCCTGCCTGCAGTGCGCTGCGGAACCCTGTAAACGGGAAGCTTTCTGCAAGACACTGCCCATGTGGAAGGAATATGCGGCTTTGTCGCACAATTATTTTTACGGGAAAACACTCAAAGATTTGATGTAATGATTTACCAAAAACAGCCGTGAACTGAATGCTGCACGGCTGCTTTTGGTCGAAAGATAAATTTTTACATCAAATCATATTTTACCACGTCCAGCAGTACTTTGCCGTCTGTGATAAATTTGATCCCGTCGGCTGCCTGGTCTGTGTAGATCGTTGCGGTGATCACCTGTTCCCCCTCGTTGACAAAAACCTCCGCGCTGAAGCGGTCCAGGATCATGCGCAGGGTCAATTTTCCGTTCTGATGGCCGACCTTGCTTCGGCGCTGGTGGATCACCGCCCGGCGGGAACCGGAGAACTTGCGGTCGATCTTCATGATGGAATCGGAGGGATGGAAGCTGAGTGCCGTATGGAAGTTCTCATTTTCGGCAAACCAGATGCCGAATTTTTGATAAAGATCTTCTCCTTCAGCCGGAGTGACGGTAACGGTCAGATCGATCTGACGTCCATGAACACCATTTAGACGCAGTTCGCCGTCACATAAAACATCGTGATATTCCGCCCGAAATCTGCAGCTTTCAGATGCTGTTTCTGTTTCCGATCATCAAACCTTTTATGCATCATGCATCAAACTGCTTTCTTCGATCAATGCAAAAAAGCTCGATATCGTTTTGACGGATCGAGAGGGATACGACAGTCTGTCTGAGAGCGGGTATCTGTTTGATCTGGATACACTGCTGCGTAAGGATGAGGTACGATACACTTTGTTCCAGCCTTATTTGGCTGAAAAAAATGTGATTCTTGAAGATAACGCGATTGAATACCAGCTGAGTGAAAGCGAAAGTTATCTGGCTGTAACGGAGACCGTCAGCAATGGCATTGTCTTCTCAGATTTTCCAGCCGCTGCAGCTGGTTTTTCCACCCCCGTCTATTTTGGCATTATCGCCAACACTCCGCGGCTGGACACATGCCTGAATTATCTGAATTATCTGTTGACTGTTGAATACTGACTGCTTATTTTTCGATCTCGCCGGTCCAGGTCATGATGCCGCCGAAGTCATAGATGTGGGTGTAGCCAAGCTCCGTGAGCTTTTGGGAAGCCTGGGCGCTGCGGTTTCCGGAACGGCAGTAGACAAGGATGATCTGATCTAAATCGGGCAGTTCGGCAGGTTTCTCCATGCCGATACTTTCGTTGGGAATCAGGATCGCTCCGGGAATGTGACCTGTAACATACTCATCCTCACGGCGTACATCGACGATTACGTGCCCGTCATCATTTTCCATCATCTGCTTTGCTTCATCCTGAGAGATTTTCGTATAAGACCCTTTCCCATTCGAAATGTTCTCCGGCACGGTTTTTGTCCCGTTGCTGCATCCGGAAAAAAGCAATGCACACATTAGAATAATCAAAATGTTTTTCATATCTTCCATCCAATTATCACCAATAACACTTCAATTGTTCATAAAAATTTTCACGTGTTCCTGCCATAATTACGATAACGGTACATTTATTGCCGCTTATCTTGTCCGTATACGTCTCTATAGTATAAGCTAATTCATAATTCGTTCGATTATAGTAAATATCATAGCCTCTGATGCCCCGCAGATCTCCTTTTTTCTCTTCTCCGATATAAGGGTCAGCTAAAATCTTATCAATCGCATCCTTGTAAAGCTTTTTCAGATGTTTATCCTTCAGTTTTTTTAGATATTTTGATGCCGGAGGCAGAAAACGCAGTTCGATCATTGTATGTTCTCAGTGCCAAATACATCTTCATAGGTGTCATATTCAGCTCTGCCTTGTGCCGCGTCTTTTGCCGCATGAATCAGCCTTTCAACAGCGGGACGGACTTCTGACTGTCGCTTTTTGAATTGTTTCAACAAGTTTTGTCCTGTATAACCTTCATTTATCAAATCAGACAGGATTTGCTCAGCAAATTCTCCACCGGATACACTCTCTGCCGGAATTAAAATAAGTTTGCCATCATCAACAGTACAAATTGCCTCCTTATCAAAGCCAAGATTTGAATAATATTTTTTTGGAATCGTTATTTGTCTTTTCGAAGAAATCGAAACTCTTTTTGGTGTCGTATTTATTAATTCCATGTTTTTCTCCTATTTTCTCCAAGTTTCTTTGTTTCTTTGATTATTGTTTTTATTATACACATTATTTTTCGCAGAAAGAAATAAAGCAGTATTCATAGTATAATGTTGAGAGTTTGTAAGAGGTTTTGAGATGGAACAGAAAGAAAAAGTCAACACGATCGGGAAAATTTACACTACACCGGAGCTGATCCGCTTTGTCGCTCCGCCGGTGCTGGCGCAGTTCTCTATGTCGCTGCTTTCAACACTGGATGACGGCCTGTTTCTTTCCCGCTATGTCGGCACTACGGCTCTGGCAGCCTTCAGCATCGCCATGCCGGTCTTCATGCTATTCATGGCTGCTACGGAACTGTTCAACGGTGTTTCCGTGATCTGTTCCACCAAAATGGGCGAGGGCAAGGGAGAGGAGGCAAACAGTCATTTCACTTCCATCGTGATTATGGCCGCTATCCTGGGCTGCATATTCACCGTACTGGGGAACATTTTTCTGGATCCTCTGATCGTTTTTCTTGGCGGTACGGAGATACTGTTTCCATATGTGAAACAATTTTTGGAAATTGCTGTCTGGTATATACCGCTGATCCTGGTCAACCATATTTTTACCCGTTTTTATGTTCCTGCGGGGAACTCGCGGATGTCGCTTTATACCACGTTGGTCAGTGCCTTTCTGAATTTCTTCTTTGACTGGTTGTTTATTGTCCGTATGGGTATTGGTATGCCGGGAAGCGCATTGGCAAACCTGATTGCCAACATCGTTGTTTTTATTATCGGTGTGATCTTTTTCACCCGGAAAGACAGCGAGATCCATTTTGCCAAACCGGATAAAGATCTGGTTTCGATCCTTTGGCAGAGTTTTAAATTCGGCTTTCCGCCTTTCCTGACCAATGTGGCTGTTGCCCTGAATTCCTTTATTGCCAATCACGTACTGCTTCATGTTGGGGGAGAAGAGAGCATTTCCGCCTATACCATCATTAACAACATCCAGTTTATGTTCATGAGCGGTGTCTGGGGGCTTACCGGTGCCGTGTCACCGATCATCAGTTTTGCCTATGGAGAAAAGAACCGGGAGAAAATCAAAACAATCATCCGGCAGGTCATTATGGTGACCGGCGGCCTGATTGGGATCATCGTGATTCTGTATCTGCTGGGGAAAAATCCGCTGCTGAAGATCTATCTCAAGAGTGGCACCGGCGAATCGGTCCGTCAAATGGCATCAAAAGGCCTCCTGATTGCTCCGCTGGGTTTCCCGTTCTTCGGGTATAACGTGCTGGCTATCGATTCTTTCCTGGCAATGCATCAGAAAAAGACCTCCACGATCCTTTCCGTTCTCGAAAATGTCGTTTGTGCCAACCTGACCATGCTGACACTGCCCTGGATTTTCGGTGTCACCGGTGTCTGGTTTGCATTTCCGGTTGGGGAGATCCTTACCTTTGCGGGCACACTGTATTTTGTTCTCCGCAGCCGTGCTCTTTATTTTGACTGAAAACAGTATCTGTTTATCCGTTGGCCAGTCAAGACTGAGTCCGCTGTGACTGTCTTCAGGCGGCTGCTCATACGCTTCTCTTCCTGTCTCCGAAAAGCAGTTATATTTCTTCGATCAAAAATGTTAAATAATAGGGAATCGTTATGATATTATCCGATACACCGATATTGTTTGCACTCAGTTTAATACATTTTTTTGCATTGTATTTATCCCGGTTTTTCAATATCGTAACCGCAGATTTTGTATTGCCGTTTGTGGCTTTGACTTCAATCAAGGTTATTTCATCGCTTTCCCGTGTTACAAAATCAATTTCCAAACCGCTGTCCTTGTGAAAATAATAAAGATTGAGTCCCTTTTTCGAAAAGCAGTCTGCTACGATATTTTCATAGACCGCACCTTTATAGGAACCTAATTCGCCGCGGAGTATCTTTCCTGCAGTACCCCTTTCAAGCATTGAAACAAACAATCCACTGTCCTGCATATATAATTTGAACACATTATCGACCTTGTTTCCTTCAAGCGGATCGTCGATATTATTCAGGTTATAGCAAAGGTTAATAATTCCGGCGTCATACAGCCATTGAATGGCAGTCTGATAGTTTTCAGACCGTCCCTTTTTCTCCAGCAGAGAATAAAGGAATTTCTTGTTTTCCTTCGGATGATTTCTTCCATGATTTTTCGTTCAAACATATCATTCTCTCCGCAGATGACTGCCCTTTTATATTATTATACTGCACTTTTTTAAGGGAGATTATTGTACTTATTCGCACTTTTTCAAGGGAGTTTTTTGCATTATTCTGCACTTTTCCGGAACCTTGTTTTCCATGCTGGATTCATTACATTTGTCAGACAATTTCATGATAGATTTACGTTACATTTTTTTGCTGCTTCGGATAAAATGAATTAATTAAGCAAATAAGCAAAATGATAATTGCATTTTACCAAAAATTATCGAAACGGAGGCCGGAGCATGAAGGATGCATATGTTCACAAAAGAGAGCGATTGAGTGATGTCACGTTGGATCTCGCTGCGGTAGCAATGGGGAGAAAAGCGGCTGACCTGTTGATCAAAAACGGGAAACTGGTCAATGTGAATGTGGGATATATTCAGGAGAACATTGATGTTGCTGTATCTCACGGATTTATTGCCTATGTGGGCCCGAATGCAAACATCCTGACGGATGAACACACAAAAGTGGTGGATGCAGCCGGCCGTTATATTGTGCCGGGGTTCATTGACGGACACATGCATATTGAGAGTTCCATGATCGACCCGCGGAACTTTGCCTGCGGTGTGCTGCCAAACGGTGTCACGACGATTTGTCCCGATAACCATGAGATCACCAATGTCTTCGGGATGAAGGCGGTCAAGCTTTTCCATGATGTGATGGAAGGTGTGCCGATCAAATGTATGATCGCGATGCCGGTTTGCGTTCCTGCGCTTCCCGGCATGGAAGATACCGGTTCAACGATCTCTCCGGAGGATGTTGCGGCAGCTTATGACCATGGCTGGGCGCAGCTGCAGGGTGAACAGATGAACTTTGTCGGCATGATTTTCGGCGATGAGAGGGCACATGCCATTAATAAGGCAACACTGGATGCCGGAGTTGTGGCGACCGGACACTATCCCTCTCACGACTTGGAACAGGGATTGAATGCCTTTATTGCCACAGGACAGAATGCCTGTCACGAATTGACGGACAAGGCCGGGGCGATTCGCCGTGCGGAACTGGGAATGTATGCCCAGATGCGCTATGGGACGGCCGGGTATGACATGCCGAATGCCATCAAAGCTTATACCGAAAATCCCGGAATTGATGACCGCTTCTTCTGCATGGTCACGGATGATGTGGACCCGGCGACGGTTTATAATGACGGTCAGCTGCTCCGGGTGGTTCGCACGGCTATCCAGCAGGGCGTCCCGCCGGTGAAGGCGATCCAGTATGTGACCATCAACGTGGCGCAGATGCTGGAGAAGGCACGCTGGATCGGATCTATTTCCCCTTCCAAGGCAGCGGATATCCTGATCGTCAGCGACCTGCCGGGCATGGTGATCGACCAGGTTTACAGTGACGGAGTGCTGGTGGCGGAAAACGGGAAAATGAAGGTCAATGTGCCGCCTTATGACTATCCGGAATGGGCGCTGCATTCGGTCTTTTTGGATAAACTGTCTCCGGATTTCTTCAAAATATCTGCGGAAGGGCTCGATAAGGCTCAGGTCCGCATCATGGACTGTATCCCGAATGTCCTGGAAATCCCGGAAAAAATCATCGAGATGTATGCTGAGGATGGCGAGTTGAAGGCTGATCCGAATCGGGACCTGGCGAAGATCTTCGCGATCTACCGGCACAGTCCGGACTACGGGGTGACGGGTACTCATGGTGCCGGATTTATTCACGGGATCGGCATGCGTGCGAACTGCGCTTATGCTTCAACGGTTGCGCACGACTCTCATAACATGATGGTGGTCGGGACCGACGATGAAGCCATGGCGATGGCTGCCAATGCATTGGTGGCCAGTGAAGGCGGGATCGCTATCGTGGTGGACGGGAAACTGGCAGAGGTGATGGAACTGCCGCTGGCCGGTTTGATGTGCCTGGAGTCCGCGGAAGTGGCTGCGGCCCGGGTGATCAAGATCGAAAATGCCATCTCTGCTACCGGCTGTCCGCACACCAAGATGGAGATGACACTGAGTTTCGCTGCGCTGCCGGTGCTGGAGGAACTGCATATCACCAACCGCGGTTATGTGCTGCTCAAAGATGGAAAAGCTCCTGAACTGGTACCGCTGATTGTGAAAGAGTGAAGCTTGGAAAATTAAAATAAAGGTAATGGACCGGGGTGCAGGTGTCACATATATTTGCGGCACCTGCACCCTGTTTATTTGTCACCTTATATAATTGGTCCCATGAATTTTCATTTTGTGCTCATGATTTTAGGGGATTTCCTCGTCATTGCGATGATGGGGTTTTATGCCGGAGTCGGTATCTGGGAGTCCGGGACGGTCGGACATGTCCTGGGAATGATCGTTCCCACGATGCTGGTCTGGCTGATTGCGGCATTGATTTTCAAATTGTATAAAGACTTGCCGAAAACACTCGGCCCGGTCCGGTTCAAAGAAATGACTCCCTATGTAGATGTTCTGACCAGGGCGCAAAAGCCCTTGCAGGTGTTCTGCGTCTGGGCTATTACCTGTGCCTTCCAGACCTTCTGGCTGACTTTTTACTGGCGCGGTGTGATCCATTCCACCAGCTATTTTTACCGCTTCTCCTTCGGTACGCTGCTGTGGTATGTCAGCTCCTATGCTTTCTTTTTCATTTTCTGGCGGGCGCTCTGGACGAATTTCGTGGTGCTGATCGGATTAGCCCGTTCATACAAATGGATCCGTATCGCCGGGATCACACTGCAGGTGCTGATCCTGTTCTATGCCGCCGCGATTGTCGCCATTAACCTGCATTATGATGACCGGAAATTCAGCATTGACAAGATTCCTGCGGACGCTCCGCGGTCTGCACTGGTGTTTGGTGCCGGGATCTATCGGAACGGACAACCCTCCGCGGTGCTGGTGGACCGGGTCAATACGGCGATCGATTTGTATAACGCCGGTTTGATCGACGAGATGATCATGAGCGGGGATAATTCGGATGAAAGCCGGAACGAGGTGGATCACATGGTCCGCATGGCACTGGAAGCCGGTGTGCCCGAGTCTGTGATCATTCGGGATGATCACGGCATCCATACCGCGGAAAGCATTTACAATGCAAAGAATGTCTTCGGGAAAGATGATGTGATTTTTGTCTCGCAGGATTTCCACAACGTCCGCATCCTCATGACGGGTGAAAAATATGATCTTGGCGGGATCGCGGTTGCCGCTGACCGGCGTATCTATAACATCACATCCTGGATCACCTGGTACCTCCTTGACTGGCTCCGCCTTCCGATCTATTGGATCCATTATTCATAAAGCTTCTCATAAGAAGGTTTGCGATGATAAACAAAATAACGGTGAAGTTCTTCACCGTTATTTTGTTTCGAAATCAAATTATTTTTTGATTTCGTTATGCGATTCCGACTTCAGCATTGAAGGCGTTGATGAGCTTGTCGATCTCGTCCTTCTGGGACTGGAAGCCGAGCCAGTATTCGCCTCCGGGTAAACAATACTACGGTTGACCGTGATGGTCCCGGCGTCAAGAT
>CAYWGX010000120.1:0-8145 GCA_964457635.1 uncultured Leptolinea sp. | reverse complement strand
CTTCGGTCAGTTCTTCGCCTTCAGTGACGGTTTTCTCACCTTCGGTCAGTTCTTCTCCTTCGGTGACGGTTTTCTCACCTTCGGTCAGTTCTTCGCCTTCAATGACGGTTTTCTCACCTTCGGTCAGTTCTTCACCTTTGGCAACGGTTTCCTCACCATCGATTGGTTCTTCACCTTTGGTGACTGTTTCCTCGCCTTCAGGCAGTTCTTCATGTTCCTCAACAAAGCTCGAAGGACTCACTTCAATAAATCCATCGTCAACATTGAACTCGACGAAAAGGAACCGATCATTTCTGTTGACGAACATGGATTGATCCAGACCCATCGGCTGATAACCGGGTTCCGTCAGTTCGGCATAATCCTTACCGATGAACATGAAATCACCTTCGGTATAATCACTATTGCTGATATCCGTAACTTCATACCCTTCTACAACGTGTTTCTGACCGTCATAGTCCACAATCGCCTGTTTGCCTTTGATAGAAACAAAGACTGTGTCATACACATGGTCATCAACAGGAGTCGGTTCAGGAGTGGTTTCAGCTTCCGGCTCATCAACAATTTCCGGAACAATAACCGTTGCTGTTTCTTCAGGTTTGATCTCTGTTATTTCAGTTTCAACAACAGGAACAATTACTGTTGGTGTCATGATAATTTCTTCAGCAGAAGCTGCTTCAACATCAACGGGAGTTTCAGTGATCTCTTCGGCAGGGGTCTCTTCAACATCAACAGGAGTTTCGATGATCTCTTCAGCAGGGGTCTCTTCAACATCAGCAGGAGTTTCGATGATCTCTTCGGCAGGGGTCTCTTCAACATCAGCAGGAGTTTCGATGATCTCTTCAGCAGGGGTCTCTTCTACTTCAGTAAGAACTTCGGTGATCTCTTCGGTAAGTGTTTCTTCAACAAGCTCTTCTTCCGGTTCAGGTGTCGCATTAATTACAATGCAGCCCTGTGTCACATCAAAATAAGCTTCAAATTTCAAATCATTTTTGTTTTTGAACTTTAAGTCCATGCAGTAAGTACCCGGCTCAACACCTTCTGCTTTTTGGCTGGCATCCTCTGCCAACTCAAAATCCGCCTCTGTGTAGCCTTCACTTATCGATTTGATCTCAAAACCTTCGACCGACTGAACATCCCCATTAAAATCAACTTTCTTGTTGTTGCCGATGATTTCAACAGATACCACAACAGGCGGTTCGGGTGTCACCATATCATCCTGCGCCTGAACGGCTAAGGATGCCATCAGGCTCACCACCACAACGAAAAACGCAACGAAAACCTTCTTCATCTCTTACCTCCTGAAATTGACGGGATCATCCGCTTCCATAATACACTGCCACTCCCGACAGGAAAAGCGTCTCCGGTGACATTCCCGACATTTTCAAAAAAACAACGATCTTACCGCTGAACTCTCCTCATTATTATAGACCAAATCAAAATCTATAAAGACCTTTTGTATACACGTCAAACAACCCAGCCCTCCTTTTTCGGGCGGATTGTTTCCTGCGACTTAACTTCCGGTATTTATTATATCAAAATTTTTTCAATTAATTACATTAAATTTAAAAATTCTTTCATTTTTTATACATTTTTTAATCATGATTTATAAATTACAAATGTCATGTGTCATTTATCAAAAATCGCAGAAAAATCCAATCTGCTTCACATTTCAATAATTCAATATCTGATAACCACATACCTCGTGATAGAATTTTAAATATGGACAATGGAAAAATCATTCTGGCCTCAGAATCTCCGCGCCGGCAGCAAATGTTATCCTGGATTCTTCCGGAATTTGAAGCCCTTCCCGCAGATATTGATGAGACTCCGCTCATCGGAGAACTCCCTGTTCCCTACTGCCAGCGCATGGCACTCGGGAAGGCGATGCATTTCGTTAACGATTTAACGGAAGGCTGCTTTGCTCTCGGCTCTGACACAATAGTTTATATCAATCACCGGATACTCGGTAAACCTCGCAATGAAGATCAGGCAGATGAAATGCTGAAGACTTTGAACGGGCGGGAGCATCTGGTCTGCACATCTGTTGCACTCGCATATCGAAACAACGGAAAACTCAGTATTCAGCAAAGCGTCTGTGAAACGATTGTTCGTTTCCGTACCTTGAGCAGAGATGAAATTCATGACTACATTGACAGCGGTGATCCAATGGGGAAAGCCGGAGCTTATGCGATCCAGAATCACGAATTTCATCCGGTAGAATCAATCCGCGGTTGTTATGCCGCAGTGATGGGGCTTCCGCTCTGTCATGTTGGTGTTCTATTCCATCGTTTCGGGCACGATACTTTTCCTCAGATTCGTTCCGCCTGCCAGGCCGGCACGAAAGTTCCCTGCAATTATGTTCCAGCTGTGAACATCACGACGATTGAAGTTCCCGGCAAATAAGGAGATAAATATTAATGAAAAGAAACCTGATCCTGATTGTGATCCTGATTTTCCTGCTCAGCTCCTGCAGCCTGTTTCAAAAAGAACCGGACCCTTCCGAACTCTACACTCCGACCCCGGTACCAACCGCTACACCACTGCCGGAACCACGGGTAATGATCACAGAAGTACCGGATCCGACGCTTGCTGCCGAAGCCTTTTTGAAAGCCTGGCAAGAAGAAAATTATGTTGAAATGTTTAACATGCTTTGTCAGGTATCCCGCGATTCAGTCGAATACGAATATTTTCAGAAACGTTACAATGATACAGCTGTCTCCATGACATTGAAATCATTGAGCTATGAGATCACATCCGCTCTGACCGGTCCCAACTCATCTCAGGTAGCTTTTCATGTGACCTTTGATACCGTTCTCGCAGGTACCTTGAGCCGTGATAACCTGATGGACCTTGTATTAGAAGCAGGAACCTGGAAAGTTCAGTGGCAGGACACCATGATCATGCCTGAACTGGAACCGGGAAACCGTCTGGTCATGGATATCCAGGTGCCGACCAGGGGAACCATTTACGACCGCAACGGAGTCGCTCTTGCTTATCAAACCCGCGCCTATGCACTGGGTGTGGTTCCCGCACAGGTGCCCTCCGTTTATTGGAGCAATCTCATCAATGAATTTTCCCGGCTCACTGGAAAAACGCCACAGGTGATCTCTGAATTGATGAACCACTCCGAGCCCACCGAATATCTTGTTATCGGTGAAGTCACGGCAGACAAAATGGAAGAGCGATACAGTTATCTTTGGGATTATGACGGCGTATACGTCAGTGAATATACCGCCGGACGCTATTACACCGAAGGGGGCATCGGTGTACACATGATCGGCTACGTGCTGCCAATCAGTGCTGAAGAGGCAGAAGACATGCAGCGGCAGGGCTACCGTGTCGATGAACGCATCGGCAGTCTGGGCATTGAAGCCTGGGGGCAGGAATATCTGGCCGGGAAACGCGGTGCCTCCCTTTATGTGGTGGATGCAGAAGGAAACACTCTGGACCGACTCTCCCGGACCGAAGCGGAAGCTTCCTATTCCATCTATACAACTTATGACGAACAATTCGAATATGACCTGCAGCGGGCTGTTGCAGGGCTGAATGCGGCAGTGGTCGTTCTGGAACGTGATACGGGCCGGGTTCTCGGTATGGCATCCGCTCCGGGATTTGATGCGAACCTGCTGGACTTCAACAACTACAACAGTTTTTTCAGCGGTAATCTGCTTTACAATAACGACCGTCCGATGTACAACCGCGCAACACAAGGTCAATACCCGCTTGGCTCTGTCTTCAAGATTATCGGGATGGCAGCAGCACTGGAAACAGGAATTTATCAAATCAATGACACCTATGAATGCGGGCATTATTGGAATGAACTGGACGGTATCGAACTACATGACTGGACTCTGGACCATGAAGTAGCTCCCAGCGGTACACTGACCCTTTCTGAAGGCCTGATGCGCTCCTGTAACCCCTGGTTTTACAAAATCGGTAAAGAACTCTACCAACAGGTCGGTCCTGACGCACTTTCAAGTATGGCTCGCAGCTTCGGTCTCGGCTCTCTGACCGGAATCGGAGAACTGG
Organism: uncultured Leptolinea sp.; assembly: GCA_964457635.1. GTDB lineage: Bacteria > Chloroflexota > Anaerolineae > Anaerolineales > Anaerolineaceae > Flexilinea. The sequence goes on along the minus strand of CAYWGX010000120.1, from coordinate 4,116 downwards.
AAGAAGAGCCCGGCAATGTGGATACCCCGAATGAGGTCTTTGCCGCGGTACAGCTGGGTATCGGCCAGAGTACACTCCTGGTCACCCCGCTGCAGGTTGCACGTTTTGTCGCAGCCATCGGCAACGGTGGGACACTTTACCGCCCACAGGTAGTCGAACAAATCGTCGACGCAGCAGGCAATGTGGTTGCCGCTTTTGAACCGGAAGCCCAGGGAAAGCTGCCCGTCACACCGGAGCACCTTCAGATGATCCAGGACGCCATGGAAACAGTCGTCCGAAATCCCCGCGGCACCGCATACAGCTCCTTTACAAACACAAAATATGAAATCCACGCAAAGACCGGGTCCGCATCAACCAATACCGGTCTGAACTCTAACGCCTGGTTTGCCGGATACACAAACGAAGGTATGGCAGACAAACCCGATATCGCTATCGCGGTCCTGGCTGAATTTGCCGGTGAAGGATCCGAAGTATCCGTCCCGATCTTCCGCCGCGTCATTGAGCTCTACTTTGAAGGACAGGCCCGCAGTCTCTATGGCTGGGAAACCGGTGTTTATATAACCAAGACACCTTCCCCAACACCGACCAACACACCGACACCGCGTCCCACCCGAGCTCCTTGGGAGATCGTACCCGAAGAGGAAGAGGAGAACGAAGGCTGATCCATATGGAGGGACGTGTCCTCAAATATCACTCAGGCTTTTACCACGTTTTCCATGAAGGAGAGCAGACGATCTGCAAGATCCGCGGAAAACTGAAAAGCGGCCGAAAGAACACGGATATCATCGCCATCGGCGATCTGGTTGAATTTGAATTTCTGCCCGATGGCAGCGGTATCATCGAAGCGGTTAAACCGCGGACAAATGAACTGATCCGCATGACCTCCGGTATCAAAATCGAATACCGTCAGGTTCTTATATCCAACATGGACCAGGTATTGTTGGTCTTTGCCTGCACACATCCGGAACCCCGGCTGCGGATGTTGGATCGTTTTCTGGTTGTGTGTGAAAAGCAGAAGATCACACCCATTATTGTTGTGAACAAGATCGATCTGCTGGGTGAAGAAAGGGCCAGAGAGCTGTTCCGGAATTATCCACCGCTCGGGTATCGCACCGTTTACGTTTCTGCTGAAACAGGAAGCGGGATCGAAGAGATACGGGAACTGTTAACCAACCGCATCTCCGGCCTGGTCGGACCTTCCGGCGTCGGAAAATCCACCATCATCAACCGCATTGACCCTTCCCTGGACTTGCGGACCAATGAAATATCGGATTTCAATGAAAAAGGACGGCATACAACTGTCGTCCGTGAAATGTTTCCACTGAAAGATGGCGGTTTTGTTGCCGACCTGCCGGGCCTGAAGACCCTGTCACTTTGGGACATTGAACCAGAAGAACTGGACGGTTACTTTCCGGAACTTCGGGAGCTGGTTAAGGATTGTTATTACAGCGACTGTACCCATGATGAAAATGAAGTCGGCTGCGCTGTCCACAAAGCCCTGGAGGAAGGCAGAGTCAGCAGAGAAAGATACGAATCCTATCTGCGGATAAGATTTGGTGACGAAGAGGAAGAAATTTAGGAGGAAAGATGGATGCACCCTTTGCAAGAGAACCATACGTGATCGGAATCGCCGGAGGAACCGGCTCAGGTAAAACGACCTTTTCCCGCGAACTGGTCGCCACATTGATGACAAACAAAATCGTCTATCTGTCTCATGATTCTTATTACAGAGATCAGAGCAATGTTCCCTTTTCTGAAAGGGTGAAAGTAAATTATGACCATCCGGACTCTCTGGAAACCGAGTTAATGATCAAACACATCGAAAAACTGCGCAGCTACCAGCCTGTGGACATTCCGATCTATGATTTTGTGGAACACACCCGTGCCAAAGAGACGGAACACATCGAGCCGCAATCCGTCATTCTGATCGAAGGGATCCTGATCTTCGCTGTCAAAGAACTGCGCGACCTGATGGATATGAAAATCTTCGTCGATACGGATGCAGATATCCGTTTTATGCGCCGTCTGCAGCGCGACATTGAAGAACGTGGCCGTTCCGTCAAATCCGTCTGTGACCAATACCTCAACGTCGTCCGCCCCATGCATGAAGCCTTTGTGGAACCCTCAAAACGTTATGCCGACATCATCGTACCGCACGGCGGACGCAACCGCGCAGCCCTTGACATGGTTGCAGCCAAGATCAAATCACATATGGAAGCAAATCAGTAAAGAACGATAAGATAAAGAACATCACTACTCTTTGCTGTAGTATACTTCGAGATTCGGTTTCGCAGCCAGATAGACCGGTTCCAGAGCCGGATCAAACTGGCTGCCCATCCCCTCCATAATGATGGTATCTGCCTTTTCGAAGGACATGCTTTCCTTATAGACCCGCTTGCTGACCAAGGCGTCATAAACATCAGCAACTGCCATGATCCGAGCTTCAGGCGGAATATCTTTCCCTTCCAATCCTTCCGGATAGCCGGACCCGTCCCAGCGCTCATGATGATAATGCGCCACATTTTCGGCAATGATGTGAAATGACTGATCATCGGTCGCCTTCAGGATCTCGTGAACGATCCGTGCCCCTTCAGCAGCATGCGTCTTCATGACCGCAAATTCCTCCGGAGTAAAACGTCCCGGTTTCCGCAAAATCGCATCGTCCACCGCAATCTTTCCCAGGTCATGCATCGGTGCCGCTTTGATAAGATTCCGGCAGAATTCCTCATTCATCGGATAACCTTCCGGCGGCTGCGGAAGCTCTTTCATTGCGTTGATCAGCAGACGGACACCCTCACTGGTTCTGCGAATATGGCCGCCGGTAGAGTTGTCACGGCTTTCCACCATTGTCGCCATGGATAGCACCAGGTTGTCATGCATTTCCAAAATATGTTCTGTTTTTTCCGCTACCTGTTTTTCCAGGTCACTCTTATAACCATCCAGCAGCTTGATGTAAGCCTGGTCGGTTGTATCATCCTCAATGAAGATCTCATAACCGCACTTTTTCTTCCACCCGGAAAGCCATTCAATGCTGAAATCGTATATCTTTTCACCTTTTTCATAATAAAAATGATTTTCTGCAGCGTTATCCGGATGGGACTCAAAGGCATCCAGCCAAGGTGTGATCAGGTTCCACAAAAATTCATTTCGCTTCAGACTCAGGTCAACCGTCAGCCTCTGAAGCTGCGGGAGAATTTCTTTTGCAGTCTCATTACTGCCCAGATAAGCACGATTCAGATCCAGGGTGATAAATCCGGCACTGCCCGATTCAGCCATGGTTTCGACTGCCGTCTCGATTACATTGTACAGACTGATGCGGTAAACAATTGCCAGATAAATGATCTGTGCAAAAACATATGCAGCAGGGAGAAGCTCGATATCCGGGAAAATTTTGCGTCCGCCGAAAAAACTCACCATGCAGACCACATCCGGAAAAAACAGCAGAAAGAGAATCTTACGGCTGATCTGATTTTTCCTCAGGAAAGAATAGATAATAGCGCCCAGACTCATCAGAAAATAAACACAAACCAGAATATAGAATACGGAGTGCATCACACCGTATTCTTTTCCAAGGTAATATGAGGAATCCCTTAACTCAAGCCATGCATCCTTATAATACCAGTCCTTTTCTCCGATCGTCAACGCTGACAAAAAAACAAGCGTACTGGCTGCCATAAAAATCAGACGGAGCCAGCGGTTCAGTTGGATCTGACAAAGGCTGAAAGTGGCAAACATAAAAATCATTTGCAGGTAACACCCGCCGATTATGGTAATTTTATAAGCATTCAATGCTGCTTCAATGGTCGTAGCCTGCGCAAGCTGCATATGACCGAATATACTCACCGGGATCAGTACAAAAACAAGTGTGATGTGAGAATCATAGTTCTTTTTCCATACAAAAAGATAGATCACTGTCAGAATTATGGATACAAGAAAACAAATCAGATAATAATAGTACCAGTTCACATATCCTCACATAAAGAATCTTCTTATCTAAATAATGATGCTCCTGCACGCATAAAAAGCTGTAACAGAAGACAACGCGGGACTTTTGTTACAGCTTTTTTCAGGCGGAGAGGAAGGGATTCGAACCCCCGTTACCCTCGCGGGTAAACA
>CAYWGX010000119.1:0-8163 GCA_964457635.1 uncultured Leptolinea sp. | reverse complement strand
TCGGTGGTTTGAACATGTATGATATGTCCAAGATGTTCAACAACGGGAACCCGAACAACTCCACGTTGACGGTCAACGTGTTCATCTACAACCAGGCATTCGCCGGTTCCTACATGTATAACCGCGCGGCCGCTGCCAGCATGATCCTGTTTGTGATCATCGCGATTCTTTCCATCGTGGTCTTCTACATGATGAGAGAAAGAACCCCGAAGAAAATCGGCTAAAGGAGGGAAGCAGCATGAATACACTTGAAAAGAGAAGCGGTAATCCCGTTTACAAGACGCTCATTTATATCATCCTGATCATTCTGGCAGCCCTGAGCCTCTTCCCCTTCATTGTGATGATCATCAACTCCACCAGAAACACACCGCAGATCCAGCAGCACGCTGTGTCCCTGGTTCCTTCTCACTACCTGATGAACAACTGGGCGGTCTTCAATGGCAAGACCTTCAACCCGATCCGCGGTTTCATCAACTCCGTGATCATCTCCTCCGGTGCGACGATCCTGACGATTTATTTCTCAACGCTGACAGCCTGGGCACTTGTGGCTTATCACTGGAAGCTGAGAAATGCGTTCTTCTCTTTCATCCTTGCCGTTATGATGATCCCGGGACAAATCACTGCCATTGGTTTTTACCAGTTCATGTACAAGATCCACATGACGAACAACTTCCTGGCACTGATTTTGCCTGCCATTGCCGCACCGAGCTGCGTGTTTTTCATGCGGCAGTTTATGGTAGCTACCTTCCCAATGGAACTGATCGACGCGGCAAGAATTGACGGCTCCCGCGAGTTCAACACCTTCAACCAGATCGCCCTGCCGATCATGAAACCGGCAATGGCGACCCAGGCCATCTTCACCTTCGTCGGCAACTGGAACCAGCTGTTTATGCCGAGCATTTTGCTCACGGACAACAAACTCTATACCATGCCGCTGATGGTCTCCCAGCTGCGCGGTGACATCTACAAGGTGGAATACGGTGCCGTTTATCTCGGCCTGACGCTCTCCGTGCTTCCGCTGTTCGTGATCTACTTCGCCCTCAGCAAGTACATCATCGCCGGTGTCGCACTTGGCGGCGTCAAAGGATAATAACAGGTATCAGGTAAGAGATAAGAGATAAAAGATAAAAGGTATCAGTGGTCAGCGGTCAGGCTATCCTCCTGACCGCTGCACACTGATTATTTATATGCTGAAAACTGGAAACTGAAAGCTGACAGTTGACAACTGACAACTGAGGAATTATGGACGAACAAAAAGAAAAGCTCAAATTAGGATTCATCCGCTTCATGTACACCATGTCGGACCTGCTGATATTGAATCTGCTGGCGCTTTTCTGCTGTCTGCCCATTCTCACCATCGGTCCCGTGCTCTGCGCGCTTTACACCGTAACACTCAAGATTGCGCGCAATGAAGCAGTGGAGACGCTCAAGCTGTTCTTCTCCGCCTTCAAGGCCAACTTCAAAAATGGATTTATCTTCGGGATCATCGCGCTCTTTGGTGCTGTGGTGATTTTCGCCGATGGGGTTTACGCTTTTTCCATCGAAGGGACCGCGAAGATCATCTTCTGCGTCGTCACCGGCATCATCGCAGCGATCTGGCTGACCTATGTCTGCTATGTCTTCGCACTGCAGGCCCGTTATGAAAACACGGTGCCGGGGCAAATCAAAAACGCTTTTAAGCTGGCTTTTGTCAGCCCGCTGCAGACGATCCTGATGTGGCTGATCACGGCCGCCCCCGTGGCGCTGATCCTCTTCCTTCCCCGTGATGTGGTCGCGAACATCGGCTGGTTCTTCCTGATTTTCGGTATCTCGCTCCCGATTTACGGCAACAGCGTAATCCTCAGAAATATCTTCGACCGTTTCAATCCCGCTCCGGAAGATGAGGCTGCATAATATCTTCTAAATCCTCATTGACATATTCTCTGATCATTTCCGCTGCTGATTTATAAAAATCCGGTTTAAGTTTAAATTTTTCAGCGACTGCATACAGGTCATCTAACCCCGGATCTTTTCCGTTGCCGTTGACACTGGTGGCATGTTCTCCGTAATAGGAACGGCTATATGTCAGGTCATAAGCCGGAGAGAGTTCCCATTTGCCATTCTGATAGAGATATGAGAAATTTTTTGCGTGATCATCCTGATTCTGTGCAAATACATTGAAGCACATGATCCGGTACAGTTTCTCCAACTCTTTGTAACTATGCGTCAGATAAAGCGTCAGCTGCATCAGCGAAATATAATCCAGAGACGGCATCCGGTAAGAAACCTCCAGTAAAGCTGCCGCTGAGATCATATGGATTCGAGTGCTGTGTTCTCCTTTTCCGCATCTGTCAAAGCGTTTGGAGCCAAAATAACCGGAACAAATCCCGGAGGGAAACAGCTTTATTTCCGGGATTTCAATACCGCAGCGTTTGGCGCACAGATTAAATCTGTACTCATGTTCACCTGCGTTATCAGGATCATACTGCCTTGATGGAAATTTCAGAATCCATTCTTCACCATCATCGTTGACTATGATCTTCGGCCGGGCTCCGCCGGAGGACCCTCCCCGTCGATACAGATCATCAAGATGTTCGGAAGGTTGACTATCAAGAATCTGCTGACACTCCCGGGCAATTTCATCAAAGGTCATCGCGGTGGTTTTGTTTACCATATCAATGACTGGATGATAGCATAATGCTCCTTTACTGTTTTCTCCGATCAGCGCGAGGCGATGCAGAACACTGATTGAACCGGGATCGATCCCTTTCCTGACCAACACCCGATCCGTAAGCAGTCGTCCCCATCCATCCGGCAGACTGTCATCGAATACGCCGAAAAGCCCGTCAAAATTATCATTTTTTGGATAAAACACCTCACTGCGCAGCGGCAGGGAGATCGGACTGATCGAAAAACCGGATGTCAGCCATTCTTTCGAATACTGAAAGGCGGCAAGATGATTGGAATCAAGCGCAAGTGTTCCGACTTTTTGGTTTCCCAGCCGTACTTCAAGTGATTTAATAGTCTCCATTGATGATCTCCTCGATCGACTCCGGCTTTCCAATTGAGAAAAGGGAGTCAAATTCCGCTGTACATTCGAGTGCAATGGCCAGCTTCAGCAGCGAAGTCAGGGAAATGTTTCCGGTCTCTTCAAAACGCTTCAAGGAGCCATAACTGACATTGGCTTTTTCGGAAAGCGCTGCTCTGGAAAGCTTTTTTTTCTTCCGCAGTGCCCTTTCTCTCCGGGCAATTTGCAGCAAATACGTTTCGGGTGTTTTCAGTGATCCATTAAATATAGTGAATATATTATCCATAATTTCTATTTTTTCTACTTTTCGGTTAATATATAAACTATTATACTCTATAATCATCAACTTTTATCATTAAATTTTATATGTTTTATTTTTTTCCTTTCATAACTATCACCGGGATAATATTTAAGGAAACTCTGACTCCGGGGACACTGCGGACAGTTCCAAGAGCCAGTGTTTCAAAAAATCCTCAAGACCTGTGCGGCTTGAGGATTTTCTATTTCACAAATTTTATCGCTTATGCGGTCAGGATCAGGTCTTTGGCGGCTTTGACCTCATCCATGCGGCCGAAGGGAGTGGTCAGCGGAGCATCGTGCAGAAGCTGCGGATTTTCTTCGGCTTCCTTCGCAATGGCGAGCATGGCCTCGATGAACTCATCCAGGACTTGCTTGTTTTCGGTCTCGGTAGGTTCGATCATCAGCGCTTCATGGACAATGAGCGGGAAGTAATTGGTCGGCGGATGGAATTTGTAGTCCATCAGGCGTTTGGCGATGTCCAGCGCACGGACTTCAGTAGCATTGGGCAGTTTGCCTTCCAGCACAAATTCATGCATGCAGGGCCTGTCGAAGGGCAGCGGATAGACCTTCTTCAGCGCAGCCATCAGGTAATTGGCATTCAGGGTGGCATATTCACTCACGCGCCGCAGACCTTCTTCACCCTCCATCAGGATGTAGGTATAGGCTTTGACCATCACGCCGAAGTGCCCCCAGAAGGAGCGGACCTGCCCCATGCTCTCATCCGGCATCTTCAAGCCGTACAGCGGAGGCAGCTCTTCGGTTTCTTCTTCGAGGATGCAGGCCACCGGACCCGGGATGTAATCCGCAAGGAATGCTTTGGCACAGATGGGACCGGCCCCCGGACCTCCGCCGCCATGCGGAGTGGCGAAAGTCTTATGCAGGTTGAAGTGCATCACGTCGAAGCCCAGGTCACCCGGGCGGGCAATGCCGAGAAGAGCATTCATGTTAGCACCGTCGCCATAGACCAGGCCGCCGGCCTTATGCACCATTTCATTGACCTCCACGATGTGCTCATCGAAGAGCCCGAGGGTGTTCGGATTGGTGATCATGATGCCGGCCAGCTCGTCATTGCACAAAGGCTCCAGCTTTTCCAGATCGATGTTGCCGCGTGCATCAGTGGGCACCGGTTTGACGACCAAACCGCTCATGGCAGAAGTCGCCGGATTGGTGCCGTGTGCACTGTCGGGAATGAGCATAACTTTGCGTTTGTCATGGCCCTGCGCTTCATGCCAGGCTGCGATAGTCTTGACGCCGCTGAACTCACCGTGAGCACCGGCAGCAGGCGTGAGCGTACAGGCATCCATGCCGCTGATGCGTTGGAGCATTCCCTGCAGTTCGTACATCAGCAGGAGGGACCCCTGGACCGTCTCGATGGGCTGCAGCGGATGAACATTGACGAATCCATCCAGCCGGCTGAGCTTTTCATCGATCTTCGGATTGTATTTCATCGTGCAGGACCCCAGCGGATAGAAACCGTTGTCCAGGGAGTAATTCAGCTCAGAGAGGTTAGTAAAGTGGCGCACCACATCCGCTTCAGAAAGCTCCGGCAGGGGCAGCTCTTCACGGAGAAGTTCAGCGGGCAGTTCGGCCTCCGGAACATCACATTTCGGATAGCGCATCCCGCGGCGTCCGGCAGAGGAGAGTTCAAAAATTGTCTTTTGTTCGTTTCCGGTGGTGGGTTTAGTGCTCATGGTGATGATGTCCTCCCTTCAGAACCAGACAGAGATCATCGATGTCTTGTTTGGAATTCATTTCGGTGACGGCGATCAGCAGGGAGTTTTCGAAAACCGGATAAGAACCGGAGAGGTCGTAACCGCCGAGGATGTTATGATCCAGCAGATGTTCCTGAAGCTCTTCGACCGGTTTCGGGCATTTGACCACAAATTCATGGAAGAATGGACCCGGATTCAGGATCTCGAAGCCTTTCAGCTCGCTGATTTTCTTTGCGGCATAGTGAGCTTTGTTGTAACACAGAGTCGCCACCTCGCGGAGCCCTTCTTTGCCAAGCAGGCTCAGATAGATGGCAGCAGTCAGGGCGTTGAGACCCTGATTGGAGCAGATGTTGGAGGTAGCCTTTTCCCGGCGAATGTGCTGTTCGCGGGCGGTCAGCGTCAGAACATAGCTCTTCTGTCCGCGGTTATCAACCGTCTGTCCGACAATTCGTCCGGATACCTTGCGGATCAGTTCCTTGCGGGCTGCGAAGATGCCGAGGTAGGGGCCGCCATAGGAAAGCGGAATGCCCAGCGGCTGTCCTTCCCCGACGACCACATCGGCACCCATTTCACCCGGGGTCTTGAGCAGGCCCAGCGCGATCGGGTTTACGCAGACGCACAGCAGGGCACCTTTGGCATGGCAGGCGGCCGCAAGTTCAGTGAAGTCAAAGACCTGACCGAAAAAGTCAGGATACTGGACCATGACCATGGCCGTGTTTTCATCCACTGCGTCGATAAGCTTCTGCGGATTCACGTCTTCCAGGCTGCTGAAGGTCGGTGAGATCATGTACATACCGTCAAAATCACTGAGGTAGGTGCGCATCACGGACTGGTAATGCGGATGCAGTCCCGGTGAGACCAGGATCTCCTTGCGTTTACCGCGGAACTGGTGATAGGCCAGGATCCCGGCTTCCGCACAGGCGGTAGCGCCGTCATAATGAGAGGCGTTGGCACAGTCCATGCCGGTGAGGCGGGCGATCAGGCTCTGATATTCGAAGATCCCCTGCAGCGTTCCCTGAGAGATCTCCGGTTGGTATGGCGTGTAGGCGGTATAAAATTCCCCGCGGCTGATCAGGTTGTCAATGGCGGCAGGGATATAGTGATAGTAAGCGCCCGCACCAAGGAAACTGACAGCGTTGGAGAGGGAAAGGTTCGCTTCGGCCATCTCTTTGAGCTGGGCGGAGGCTTCCATTTCCGTCATGCCATGCAGCATGCCCAGTTTCGGGAAGCGGTGCTGTTCCGGGATAGCGGCGAAGAGATCTTCGATCTTCTCAACACCGATGGACCGCAGCATCTTCTCCCGTTCGGTTTCAGTGTGAGGAATAAACATTAATGCTCCCGTTCGGCACAGTATTTTTCGTAGGCAGCGGCATCCATCAATTCGGATTCGTCCACAGCACCGTCAAGGGTTACTTTGATGAACCATGCGGCACCGAAAGCATCTTTATTGATGAGCTCAGGTTCGTCCTCGATTGCTTCATTGACAGCGGCAACGGTGCCTGCAACAGGGGTATAGATGTCGGATGCTGCCTTGACGGATTCAACGGTACCGATGCAGTCACCGGCTTCAACCGTCTCCCCTTCTTCAATGCTCACTTCCGCGAACACGATGTCGGAAAGCTGGCTCTGGGCATAGTCGGTAATGCCGATGATAGCGGTGTTTCCTTCAATGCGGACCCATTCATCATTTTTGGAATAAAGTAAACCGGTTTCGATTTTCATTTTTGTTTTCTCCTTTTATATTTAACGAAAGATTTTCTTCCGATAAAGACAGTACGCTGACAAGTATAAAAAATAATAATCCGTAAATTCTTGTTATGCCGCCAAAGGTTCCGGCGCATATTCTTCCGATGAGATCCTTTTTTGAATCTGCTCGACGGTTAACAGCATTATCAAGCGGCTTCAACACTGCTTCCGCCATTTGTTTTGGCGATTTTTCGCAAATTTTCTGTGACATCATTACCCAGCCCTTCACATTTAATTATACACGGAACGATATAGAAATGTCAAATACATTTTGCTCTGAAAAGGCTTTATTTTATGAAAAATGCTGCCCGGGATTGGCGGACAGCATTTTTTGAGTATAAAGGAGAAACCAATGAATCAGTTTTTCTTACCGAAGGGCAGCAGAGCTTTCCAATTGATGTTCTGTTTGCCAAGGATATCAAAGGCGACTGCACCGAGCAGGACGACACCTTTCACGACCTTTTGCCAGTTGGCATCGATCCCCATCAGGGACATGCCCAGGTTGATAACACCGATCAGCGTGGAACCGATCACCATGCCGAAAACGGAACCGGCACCGCCGCTGGCAGAAACACCGCCGACCACACAGGCCGAGATGGCATCCATTTCAAAGTTGGTACCGGCAGTGGAGTTGGCTGCCTGCGTACGGGCAAGAACCATCATCGTTGTCAGGGAGGTCAGGAAGGCCATGTTCAGATAAGCCAGGAACATGATCTTTTTGGTATTGACACCGGACATGCGGGCCGCTTCCATGTTGCCGCCGACAATATAGAAATGACGGCCAAGGGTTGTCTTGCTGGTGATAAAGCTGTAGATCAGCACCACGATCACCACCCAAACCAGCGGGGTCGGGATCCCGCCGGCATGAGCCAGTTTCCACATGATCAGCAGGATCGCAGCAACTGAAAGAGCACTCTTAATCACTGCTGTTTGGAAAGAATCCGCAGCATAGCCCTTACGGAGTTTGGTCGCACGGCCGCTGAAGATCAACAGAACCGTGATTACCGAAGCGGCAATACCCGCGATCATACAGGGCCAGTTGAAGACTTTCATGCTGGTACCGAAGATCTTGCCATAGAAGATATTCAGAAAATCAGTCTTTGTCGCAATAGCGATGGAACCGGTGTTGGAATTATTACTCAGCAGCGATGTACCCAGACCACGAAACGCCAGGTAACCGGCCAGGGTTGCGATCCACGGCGGAATATTGACATAAGCAATGAGATAGCCCAACAGACAGCCATAAGCGATACCGATCAGCAGCATTACCACGATGGCGATTCCGGTGCTCATCCCGTTATTGACCATCATCAGGCCGCCGATGGCACCCAGCAGACAGACGAAGGAACCGCAGGACAGGTCAATGTTGCCGCCGGTCAGCATACACATCAGCATACC
>CAYWGX010000118.1:0-8163 GCA_964457635.1 uncultured Leptolinea sp. | reverse complement strand
AAAAATGAATGTCATCAGGACACTCAAACTCTCCTTTTGCCACACCGATAATAGACTTTTTCTGCGGTTTTTGCAGCGATGTCATTTGAACGACCGGTTCGCCGTTTCTGCAAATAATGATATTATCTTCATCACCGGATTCGAGCATATGGATCAATTTGGAAAGGTTATTTTTTGCTTCCAATACATTAACCTGTGTCATAGCAAACCTCCTTAAACAACAGTTAGCCAGGCTGGCTAACCTCATTAAACTATGGTTTCATTTTGATTTCATACGGGGCATCAAGTGTTGTTATAATCAATATCAGGATGGAGGCAGGTATGGATAATCCAAAAAATTATTTCAGCGATTATACCGCAATACTGAAAAGTGAACTGCTCACCGCACTGGGCTGTACGGAACCGATCTGCATCGCCTACTGCAGTGCCGTGATGCGGGATGCACTGGGCGCGGAACCGGAAAAGATGCAAGCGCTCTGCTCCGGCAACCTGATCAAAAATGCCAAGGGAGCCACCGTACCGAACAGCGGCGGACTGAAGGGCATCGCTGCCTCCGCGATCCTCGGTGCAGTGGGCGGTGACCCGGCCAAACGGCTGGAACTGCTCACCGGCGTCACGCCGGAGCAGATCGAACACACCAAAGCGCTGCTCCAAAAAGGCATCTGCGAAGAGACACTGCTGGAAAACGAAGAGGACAAGCTCCAGGTCATCATCCGCGGAGAAGCCGGCGGACATACTGCCGAAGCGGAACTGAAATATACCCACACCAATATCTGCCGCGTCACACGCGACGGACAGCCTGTTTCCTTCAGCCGTTTTTGTGAAGGCGCGGCAGGAGCCGGCGAACACAGTGAAAATGAAGCGCTGTACAGGGAGCTCTCGATCCGAAGGATCATCGATTATGCCGAAAACGCGGACCTGGACAAAGAAGATATCCGCGAAACCATCCGGCACCAGATCCGCTGCAATACCGCCATTTCCGAAGAAGGGCTGCGCAGCGACTGGGGAGCTTCCGTCGGGAAGATCATCCTGCGCAGAGGGAACAGCATTCCCCTGCGGGCTGCCGCCGCGGCTGCTGCCGGCTCGGATGCCCGTATGAGCGGCTGTGAGCTGCCGGTGGTCATCAATTCCGGGTCCGGAAACCAGGGGATCACCGTCACCATGCCGGTCGTGGAATACGCAAAGGAACTCGGCAAAAGTGAAGACGAACTGATCCGCGCATTGATGCTGGGGAACCTGGCCGCCATCCATATCAAGGCATCCTACGGACGGCTTTCCGCATTCTGCGGGGTGGTCAGTGCTGCCACCGGCAGCGGTGCCGCCATCACCTGGCTGTCCGGCGGCAGCTATGAACAGGTCTGTGCCACTATCACCAATACGCTCGGCACCATCTCCGGTATGGTCTGTGACGGGGCCAAGCCCTCCTGTGCCGCCAAGATCGCCTCCTCAGTGGATACCGCCATCCTCGCCCACGAGATGTCAATGGCAAAAAAGAGCTTCCATTCCGGTGAAGGACTGATCAAGGATAACATCGAAGCCACCATCCGCTCCGTCGGACGCATGGCAGCCGAGGGCATGGTCGAAACGGATCAGAAGATCCTGGAACTGATGATGGAGCAGGGTTAGACGTAAGACGTTAGAGATAAGAAATAAGAAAATGAAGAATAAAGAATGAAGAATGAAGAAATATAATTATGAGAGATACGAGGAATGATAATGATCATGGATTGTTTTAAGGTTACGAGTAAATTCAGCTGTTTACTATCGGTTGTTTTATTAATATTATTTTCTTTTTCGATCGTGCGCGCCGATTATTCCATTGACAATTCTGATTTTGAAACCTTGAACGAGGCTTTAAATTCCATTCCAAATGATCCGGGCGTTGTTACCTTAAGGTTTTCTTCTAATAATCTTAAAGGATTTGACACAGGTCTTGATGTACCTGCCGACAGGAACATTAAAGAATTCATCATATTACCGGGTGAAGATATCACCGGGATTTCCCTGCCCGAACTTCAGCGCATCTGTGCGGGTGGCGTACCGCTCACCATCGGAGAAGGGCTCCTGCTGGAAAACGCCAGTATCTACGGAGGTGCCTGCGTTTCCGGTGAGGAAACGCAGCTGGAAAAATCCAGCTTAACGATTTCCGGGACCGTCGGCTTTGTTTTCGGAGGTGGATTTGCTGAAGCAGGCGGAGCCTCCGACGTCAGGGAGACATCCGTTACCTTAACAAAATCCGGCACTGCCTATTATGAAATTTTCGGCGGAGGGCATGCTTACGGAAAAAGGAGCCGTGTTACTTCGGAGAATACATCGGTCTTGATCGAAGGCAGCACGGACTATGTGCTGGGCGGCGGTTTCGCGGAAGGTGGCGGACGAACCGAATGCACACAGACAAACGTCACCGCCTCTGAGGGTTCCAACATCGCAATCGCCCTCTTCAGCGGCGGCAGCGCTGCCGGGGCGGGGAGCCTTTCCCTGGTCGGGAACACTAAAGCCATTGTCAGCGGTTATGCCAACTCGGCCTTCTCCGGTGATTTTGCCTTCTCCGGCGGAGAAACCAGACTGGAACATGCTTCCCGGCTGGAGATCCTGCCCACGGGCAGCACGGAGATCGCCTACATGGGCAGCTTTGCATCCGACAATGGCTCCGATGCCTATGTGAACACAGCTGAACTGATGAGCTGCGGTCAGACGGGGCAAATCCGTCAGGACAGCCAATCCGCTGACGGCGGTATCGCAAAGACATTGATCAAGGCCTTATTCCCCTGCAAAACGGATAATTAAAATATGTGACAGTGGGGACGGTTCCTTCCGGCACTATTCAGTGCCTTCAGGCAACCGGCCCCACTGTCACATTTACTTATGTATTATCACCTATTACAGCGGTGCAGCAACACAATTGGTGTTGTTGTGATCAGAGTAGACCTTGCCGGTAATGTAGAATCCATAATCCATAAAGTTGACTGCGCCGGTCATCGGTACGTCCGCATTCAGCTGGGACGGGATGTTGGTGACCTTCACGCGGGCAAAGAGGATCACTTCATCAGTAGGTTCGAGATAGATCTTGTTGTCATCTGTGTCAACGGTGCTGTACACCCAGTGCCAGTTGACCGGTGTACCGCCGTTAATGGCGACCGCAACATGGTTCAGGTCAACTTCCTCATCCTGAAGCCCATCATTGCGCAGGCGGACTGCCAGATATGCAAAGGTACCGCATTTCTGATAGAGGCCCCAGACACCGCCCTCGTAGACACCGTAGGCGCCGGAAGGTTTGATGGGGTTGTCATAGAGCAGCTTATCGATGCCGTAGAAGGTCATGAAGGGTTTGATCGGATCCATCACGGCCATGCGGGTTTCCTTCGGGCAGGGGAAGTCAACGATCTTGAAAGCGCCGTTTCCAGTACCCGAAATGAGATTACTCATCCCGCCGACACGGAATTTGAAGGGGATATCACCTTCTTTGGCTGCCAGCACGACATCGTTGCCCAGGTTATCGATGGTGATATCAAAGCGGACGATGGCATTTTCATACATCGGGATGCCTTCACCGTACTTGCAGGTGTTGGTCATCATGGCGCCGTTGAAGCTGTTGAAGATCGTATATTTGCAGGTGTAGTCCTTGTAATGCGTTGTTTTTCCAGTATTCATGACCATGACCTCAGCCGGGATCACAAAATAGGATTTGAAGACCTCGTTCTTCCCGCCGGAGATGTTAGCCACTGTAGCCTGGAAGCGGGCTTCCCCGGTATTCTGGTCATATTTCGCCCGGACAGAGCTCATCGTCCCTTTACTGGAAGTGCGCGGATCATATTCGGTCAGACTGTTCTGGCAATAGTTTTTCTTCGGGTCAGTGGTCAGCGCTCCGCTTCCGGTCACGGAAGAAGAAGTGACAGGGAACAGGGCCGTCATGTAATTTGAATAAGTCAGGGTGACACTGACAGTTCCGCCACCGGTGGTGATGACTTCATCACTGTAGACATAAAGCGTCATCTTGGCGATGCCTTTTTTGTTGAATTTCACCGAACGGCAGTTGTCCGCACCGGAGGATTCACATTTTGCGATAGCGAGATTTTTCCCGTTCCGGTTCACATAAATATTGCGGATATAGGTCGTGTTTTTCGGACCGTAGCCTGCCATTTCAGACCCGGCCGTATTTTTGTTGAATTCAACTTCGACCTTGATCAGGCCGTCACCGCATGGATCGGCTGTTGCTTTTACACTCAGATTATTCGCGATTGGAGCCTTGGCTTCTGTTTCAACCTCTTCCGCGGAAACATCCTTGGCATAGGATCCGAAATTGGGAATGGTTTCCGTGTCGTCTTCCGTCCACAGGTAATCGGAATCTTCCGGCGCAAACATGTCCGGGAAAACCAGACCCACATCATTGAAAACAGTCAGGACGGTTTCTTCATCCCAGGTCACCGCGAAGGGGTCCTGCGCAAAGACACCCGCCGACACGCTCAGGGCTATGACCAGAGCAAATAAAACAGCAAGGTACTTCTTGTTCATTTTTCTCTCTCTCCTTAGTATAGAAGTATACCTAAAAAACCTAATTTTAAGAAATTTTAAGATAATTTTCCTTAAAATTTATCAGACTATACAAATGTGCCGCTGGGGCCGGCACATAACATTTTCCTAATTAACTCTACGTGCCGAGACGATCCGGCGGGAAGCGTAACCTCCTTCGAGCATCTCATCCTCACAGGTCAGCAGGGTCAGTGACGGCTCATATGCCGAAGCTGCCGCAAACAATCCGCGGACGTCCGCCGCATCGATCTTCTCATTGGCATAGACTTCAAAGATAGTCATGCTGCCATCTTCCGCCCGGACAAAGATCCGTTCCCCTTTCTCCAGGGTCGAGATCAGTGCAAAGGGACCGAATTCTTCACTGTTCAGCGTATTATGGGCAGCCAGGATGGAAATTCCCTCGCCGGGCAGTGCCGTGCCTTCCAGCAGGCCCGCATCCATGCCCAGCCCTTCCACCGGGAAGACCCCGTCAGCGGAGGGCACTTCGACAATTCCGGCACTGATGTTCAGGGAAGGGATCGCCAGCTCCAGCGAAAGCGGTTCATAGCTGATCTTCGCAGGAGCGGAGAGACCGGGCTTCCCGCTCAGCCCCGTTCCCGGCAGGACGGTAACTTCCTGAAAAGATTCGGGAATCCGTGTCAGCCTGACGCTTTCCTCAGGGGAAGTTTCCCACTCACGCCCGGGTGTCTCATTGGTATCCTGACCACTGTTTTCCCGTTCCTCGCTGTTTTGCGGAGTCTCCGGTATCGTATTCTCATTATTATTTTCTTCATTTTCCTGCGTGCCTGAATTTCCGTTTTCCCCGGATTCCGTATCCTGCGGCGTTATATTTTCGTTACCGATTTCCTGATCTTCTGTCGATTCCGTATTCTCTTCCGGGGATTCAGATCCCTCCGAACGGGAAAGGGCAGGTCTCCGCAGCATGAACATGGGGGCTCGTTCAAGGTATGTATTGGTGATAGTGAATTCATCTTCTGAATCTTCTTTTACCATCGCCGTATAATTCGGAACAGGTTCCTCTTCCACCTTATATTCGATCGTGTGCTCGGAGGCAGCATCCATCACAGGGAGCCCGCTGAAGGTCCCGGACCAGGAGTTGTCCTCGCTCAGCACCAGAATTTTACTGTCCAACAGCACTTCATCCGCCAGCAGGCGGACCGTGACGGATTCCGGACGAGTTCCGTTACTATTCCCGGAATCGTTCCAGAACTTTTTCACCGTAATTTCTTTCGAGGGAGAGTAGGTGTTGACGAGCGCGATCTTCATGTCGGAAGTGTAATCATCGAGAGAGGCTTCCCGGACCACATAACTGATCTCTTCACCGCTGTCGTCATATTTCGGCAGATCTTTGAATTCCCAGTTCCAGTCATCGGCAGAACTGACATTTTTCTCTTTAACCTTCACACCGTCCGCATAAAGGGACAGCACAGCCGTATCCGGATGGGCATCCTCCGGCAGCAGGTTTCCGCTCTGGTCCACCCAGAATTTAGTTCCGGAAATGGAAACCGTCTCCGCTGCATCGGCGGTTTGAGCGTATGCGTGTTGAATGGAATGGAATAAAAATCCGATGGTAAAAATCAGCAGCAGGCAGACAGCAAATACGCTCTGCCCGCGCACGACACGATTTCTCTCCAAATGTGCCATGTGGTACTCCCTCTCTCTAAAACCTATAAGATATTGTGCAATATTTATGCCAATTTGCAAAAGTATGGGGACTAATGAGTCAGATCGCCATGCAAGGAAAAAGCGCACGCAGGGACGGTTCCCGAGTTCCGGCTGCGCGGCAGCAGGGAAACCGTCCCCGTGTGCTCAATTATGGGCAGAAGTCAGATAGCCCTCCATTTCGGATTTCGGCACCATGCCGCCGCCGGTGGACCAGACAAGCAGGGTGGCATCGGGACCGCAATCCGGCACGACAGAGCGGATGCCGGCAAAGCCGGCACAGGCGGAGGGTTCGATGCGGATCCCGCAGCAGCGGTCGAGCGCATGCAGCCAGTCGAAGAGCTCCTCATCCTGCAGGGTGAAGCAGCCGTCGAGAGCTGTGCGCATTTCCCGGTAAACCAGCTCCGACGCCCGGGTGACCGCCAGGCCATCAGCCGCGGTAATGCCGCTGAGAGCGAAATCTGCCGCGCAAACATCCGATCCCCGATCGGACGCGAGCGCCAGCAGCATACATGGAGCCTGGGTGGGTTCGGCAAAATAACAGTGCACGGCTTTTCCGAAGATCAGTTTCAGCCCGAAGGTGATGCCGCCGGGTCCGCCGCCCACCCCGCAGGGCAGGAAGACGTAGAGGGGATGCTCCGCATCCACCGTGACGCCGGCTTCATCCAGCTGATTCTTCAGTCTTCCGGCAGCCACGGCATAGCCCAGGTAGAGATCTTCCGAGCGTTCATCATCGATGAAAAAACTGTCCGGATCGGCATTGGATTCCGCCCGGCCGGCTGCGACCGCCGCTTCGTAGTCCTGTTCCGACTCCACCACCCGGACGCCTTTCTCCCGCAGCAGCTGCTTTTTCCAGGCCCGGGCTTCCCGGGAAATATAGACGGAGGTTTGATAGCCGAGAGCGGCACCCATGATGCCAATGCTCAGTCCCAGGTTGCCGGTTGAGCCAACCGCGAGCTTTTTCCCGCGCAGGAAGCTTTTGAGCGGCTCATCTGCGATCTTCCGGTAATCGTCATCTCTGGTCAGCAATCCCGCGGCAAACAGCAGGTCTTCCGTATGCCTGAGCACCGCATAAATACCGCCCCGGGCTTTCACCGATCCGCTAATAGGCAGGGAATCATCCCGTTTGAGCAGCAGACGATTGCTGACAGAAATCATGTCTTTTTGTGAAAGGGTATTGCGTATTTCCGAAATATCACTGAGCGGGGATTCGATGATGCCGCCCGCGGCTTCCGTCTCCGGAAAACGCTGCGCGATCCAGGGAGCAAAGCGCCTGAGGCGGGCTTCCGCCTCCGCCACATCGGCAGCCGAAAAGCGAAACACGGGCGGTTCAGTCAAGCGCGGATTCCGCCAGAAGACCGGCTCTCCTGCCCGGATCCTTGTAAACATATCTTCATAGATTGTGGTCATTATATCTTACCTCATCCAACTGTAAATCAATGTTTATTTTATAGAAACGCTGAGGATGCGGAAAGGCATCTTGACAGAAAAGGGATTTTCGCCTATAATGTGATCAGGATAAAGAAGGGAAGATACGCCTTCCCTCCTGAGCAACAATTTCTATCGTTTGATCTTAACGCTGAAGGTCAGAACAATAACAGATCCGTCAGGTTGTACAAACTTGACGGTTATTGTTTTAACGACTTCCATCATCATCCTCCCGATCACCACCTCACTGTCAGCATACCATTTGCAGGCAGTGTTTGGCGGAATTTGGAACCAGTGGGCCCCAATCGGATATATCCATTCAGCTCTGTCCTGTTCGAGCCCATTGGTCCGGGATAAGGTGTTTTTAATGTTCAACAACAATGATTATATCAGATTTGGAACACCTGAGCCCCGTCCCTGATGTCTGATATGAAGCTCCATTTTTCTGTGATAATTCATGGAATTTTGATTATTTTCCCCACAAATTTAAAAAATCCGTTATGATTAACAGGTCAGGTTGATCAGATGATCGCGGCACGGCGT
>CAYWGX010000117.1:0-8199 GCA_964457635.1 uncultured Leptolinea sp. | reverse complement strand
ATGAAGGTCGAAACAAAGGATTCGATGAAGGTCGAAACAAAGGATTCGATGAAGGGAAAAAAAATATTGCTATAAATCTGTATCGGGCGGGAATTCCGGTGGAGAATATCGCCAAATATGCAGAAGTTTCTGTAGATCAGGTTGAAAAATGGATTTCCTCGGAGGAATTGGAGCAAGAACCCTTAGCGGCCTGATGCAGAAACAAAAGAGACAGAAATCAGTATAAAAAATACCGGGAAAAGAGTCTCAAATCCGAGCGCTTCTTCCGGTATTTATAACTTAAGGGGACCTCGAAAAACTTCAAAAATTGATACCTCACTCACTATTTATCCATTATGGCGCGGGATTTACAATTCTTTTTTTTCTCGGAAAATAACTTTCCCGCTCCATGATCACCGGGGGCTATGCAGCCCTCATACCCCCGCAGGATAGTTTTTAGAGGTTCCCTTAAGATAAATTTATAATTTAAAACCACAGGAGTTTTAATTATGAAATCTGATGTTATTTCTATTGACAATATGGGTAATGGCTTCGATGAGGTCATGAAACAGGTCGAAAAGGTCAGCGTCTGGAACAATCTCGATCATAAAAAACAGATACATCTTCAATTGCTGGCGGAAGAAATGCTCTCGCTCGCACGCAGCATCACCGGAGAGATGAAAGCATCCTTCTGGATCGAAAACGAGGGGAACAATTATGAACTGCACATGACGACAAAAACGGTCATGGACGCCGAAAAAAGATATCTTCTTATCGAATCCAGCAGCACTCACAAAAACGAGGCATCCAAAACCATACTCGGCATCCTGCGGGAAGTCGTTGAACTGATGATGACGCCCACCGCACTGCCTGCCAATCAGGTGCCCTTTGACCTGGCCAGCGACATTTCCAGCGGAATATACAAAGAACGTGAGTTATGGGATGGATACGAACGCTCAATATTGTTGAGAGTAGCCGACAATGTGAAAGTCGGAATCCGCGGGGATCTGGTGGAAATCACGGTTATCAAGAGTTTTTAAAGGATATAGGATATTGGATATAGGATACTGTTCCCTGAGCTCGCTTTCCGGAGCACAGGGAACTTTTTTATACCGGATCAAAAGCTCAGCAGGATCGCGTTCAGATCAAGGAAGGTGATGTCCTGCTCCGGTTCGACGGTCATGCTGCAGTGATAGATCAGCAAAAGACTGCTGTCTTCAAGTTTGATCTCTCCGGAGAAATCCGGAGTCCCGGCCGGGTCCTGCGCATATGCGGTAATGCAGGCATTGAGAAAATCACTGATGTCGGCAGTCAGGGCTTCATTCCCCTGCGAATCATAAAAAAGGATGTTCTGCGGGTCATAATGCTCCGGATTTTCTTCTTTGTAATTGAAAGTTGAAAGCATGGTCATCCGCTCAAATCCGCTGATCTCCGCATCTTTCAGTGGAAACTCATAATAGATGAACAGATTCCGGTCATATTCCTGCACACCGATTTTGCCGCTGGACTTGATGACCTCGATTTTTTCCGGATCGGCATCCGTGAGCATAGACGCTCCTTCCGCATTTCCCGCCAGATAATAATAAGCCCCCGCGAGACTGCTCTGATCCCCGGCCGGCAGGGAATAGAAATCCGAGCCGATAAAGCGGTCGAAAATCGCCTTTTGGGAACGGTTTGCTGTGCTGAACATATTGACATAAGGCAGCACCAAAGCAATGAGCGCCATTCCGGCAAGGACCGGCAGCATGCTGCCGGTTTCCCGCTTCCGCAGGGCATAGACCGCGATATAGATGATCTCGAATGCCATCAGCGCCAGGCACAAATAGCGGAAAGGTGTCATGCCATAAGCCAGAATCCGTTCCCGGATAGCATAGCCCTGCAGGAAGAGGAAGGGAATGAAAACAAAAGGCAGTTTGACCCCGATCCGTACCAGAAAATGATCTTCCGCAAAGGTCCCGATCATTGTCCAGATCGGCAGCCCGATGAGAAACAGCACTGCCAGGATACGAAATATCTCATTGGAAGGGACCACCTGTGTGATGACGATTTTCAGAATATACGCATAAATGATCAGGAAGGCAGCGATCAGCAAACCACTCAGCAGATATTTGACGATCACGATGAAAAAGCGCGGGAGCTCCCGACCCTGTCTGATCTGGGCATCAAGCAGGCCGCTGCCAAACAGACATCCCAAAAACAGAAATTCCGCCCGCAGGATCAGCATGGTATGCTCCCCGTTCAGGATCAGTGTTACAAAGACAGCCGTCACCAGAGCGATCCCGATGGCAATCACCGCACAGAGGATGGCAAGCCGGGACAGCTCGTGCACCACACGGATGCAGAATTGATTAAAAGGCAGACCGGACCGTCTGAAATTATAATAAACACCAAGGACGACCAAAATAATACCATAGGCAGCCATCCAATGGCCAACATTTTCCCGGAGCTGCTCCGAACCGGTGCTGCTGAAATGGACAAGAGCGGCTGCAATAAAGGCACATCCTGATGCCGCACAGTATTTTCGCATCTTTTTTCCGTGCCAGCAGGTCTCGGCAAAAAAAATACCGATGCCCCAGAGCAGCAGGAAAGGAATGCCTTTGTCTTCCATGAATTTTCCCAATGCTCCGTTCTGATCAATAAAAACCGCAGCGGTGACGGAAAACAGGAAGATCAAAAACAGCGTAAGCGGATAAAAATCGGCTGCCCGTTTGTAATAGCCGGTAATATTTTTCAGCATTTTATTTAGTGTATTTCTCATTTTCTCCTCATTATTCCATTCATCGTAACACAAGAATGAGAATGAAATCTATCAAAATCTGTCTGATTCCTATCAAATCATATCGCTCTTTTAGACTCTGGTCCAGATAAAGCTGTAATAGCGAACCGGAGAAAGATTCATCCGGTTTTCTCCTCTTGTAATTTCAAAGCAGGTCCTGTATAATTTAAACAAAACAAGTTCGTTTTTTACTGGGAGGAGATGTATTATGTCATATGAAAAATTATTCACCCCGGGAATGATCGGGGGACTGGAACTGAAAAACCGCATCGTGATGCCGGCCATGGGCTGTTCCCTGGCGGAGCCGAGCGGCGAAGCAGGCCAACGCATGATCAAATATTACGCGGACCGGGCACGAGGCGGCGCGGGGCTGATCATTACCGAGATCACCCGCGTAGATGACGAAACAGGTGTGGGAACACCGAATCAGCTAAGCGTGACCAACACGCATATCGTCGGGCAGCTCCACCGGCTGGTGGAAACGGTCCATGCCTATGATACGAAACTGTTCGTCCAGCTGCATCATCCCGGCAACCAGACCCCGTCACGTCTGATTGGCGGCAAACAGCCGGTTTCCGCATCAGACATCACCTGCAAAGTGATCGGCGAACAGCCACGTCCGCTGACCACTGAAGAGGTGGAAGGCATGGTAAAGAAATTCGTCACCGGTGCCGTGATCGCCCAAAAAGCCGGTGTGGACGGTGTCGAAATCCACGCAGCCCACGGCTATCTGGTCAGCCAATTCCTTTCCCCTCACACCAACAAGCGCACCGACAAATACGGCGGCAGCTTTGAAGGCCGCATGCGCTTCATCACTGAGATCATCATGGGCATCAAGGCCTACTGCGGCCCGAAGTTCCCGATCTCCGTCCGCATGAACGGCAGTGACTACCTGGAGGACGGCATCACGGAAGAAGATGCCATCATGCAGGCAAAATACCTCGAAAAACTCGGCATCAGTGTGCTCAACGTCAGCTGCGGGACCTACGATTCCGGTGCAACCATCATCGAACCGAATTACTTTGCCGAAGGCTGGAAGAAACACCTGGCTGCCAACATCCGCAAGGAAGTCAGCATCCCGGTGATCGCGGTCTGTAACATCAAACACCCGGCTGTTGCTGAACAGCTGCTGGAAGAAGAATTCGCTGATTTCGTCGGCATCGCCCGCGGTCAGCTTGCAGACCCGGATTGGGGTATCAAAGCCAAAGCAGGCAAAGATGTGCTGATCCGCAAATGTCTGGGCTGCATGGAATGCTTCCGCATCCTGAACGACGGGCTGCCGCTGGGCTGCACGCTGAACCCGGTGCTGGGACGCGAATTTGAATGGGGCGATGAGCAGCTGGTGAAGAACGGCAATAACCGTACAGTGGCTGTGATTGGCGGGGGACCTGCCGGCATGGAAGCGGCGCTGGTGCTGGCAAAACGCGGCTTCAAGGCCATGCTGTATGAAGCCAAAGACAAACTCGGCGGCACCGTCAACCTGGCTGCCATTCCGCCGCATAAGGGCATGCTCTCCGAATATATCGAAACCATGGAAGCTCAGCTCAGGGAAGCGGGTGTCGACATCATCCTGAACACCCCGGCAAGCGTAAAAATTCTCAAGGAACACGGTACGGATGCGGTCTTTTTGGCCACCGGCGGAAAACCGATGATGCCCAAGATCCCGGGCATCGAAAACGCCATCACTGCCGAAGCCGCACTGGAAGATCCGTCCCTGGTGAAGGGTGAAAACATCGTCATCATCGGCGGCGGAGTGACCGGGCTGGAGACTGCCGAAACCTTCGCACCGGAGCACAAAGTGACGGTAGTGGAAATGCTCAGCAAGATCGGTGGGAATCTTTACCCGAGCATCGTGATGCACCTGGCGCAGGAGATCATGAAGAACGGCGGCACGATCGCCAAAGGAAAACAGCTGACCGCGGTGGAAGCAGGCTCCGTGATCGTCAAAGATACTGCAAGCGGGGAAGAAACGCAGATCCCGGCAGATACCGTTATCCTTGCCATGGGTGTATGCGCCAACCGTCCGGAGATCGATGAAATGAAGGAAGCCTTCGGTGATAAACTGATTTTGGTGGGTGACGCCTGCAAACCGGGACAGATCTACGATGCGCTGCACTCCGCCCATGACAAGGCGTTCGTCTTTGCCGCAAAATAGGAATTAATATTAGGTAATGGGCAGTGGTTCATGGTTAGCAGACCGCTGCCCATTATCGTTCAAATCTATAACAAGATGGAGTGAGATCATCACAATGACACAGTACGAACGAATGGTGAAGGGATTGATCTATGATCCAGGCGATGAAGAGATCATGTCGGAACAGCGTGTGTTCCAAGATAAAGGCTGGGAATTCAACCAGCTGAAGCCCACCGATTATGCACAAAAGGAAGCCTACATGAAGGAAGTCTTTGCCGAATGCGGGGAGAACAACTATATTGAGCTGCCCTTCCGCGCCAACTGGGGCGGGCACCATCTGCACTTCGGCTCCGGCATCTATGTGAACTTCAACCTGACACTGGTGGATGACGGGCACATTTACGTGGGGGACAAGGTGATGTTCGGCCCGAATGTGGTGATCACCACCGCCAACCATCCCATCGATCCGGAGCTGCGTGCCAGAGGACTGCAGTACAACAAGGATGTCTTCATCGGCGAGAACGCCTGGATCGCCGCCAATGTCGTGATCCTTCCCGGCGTCCATATCGGGAAAAACACAGTCATCGGTGCCGGCAGTGTGGTGACAAAAGACATCCCCGATGGTGTCGTAGCCGTCGGGAATCCCTGCCGGGTGCTGCGGGAAGTGGGCGAGCACGACCGGGAATTCTTTTATAAAAACGAAAAAATCGACTGGGAAGAATTGGGATAAGCGGTCGATTTCAACTGAAAGACATGAAAGAAGGGGCAGACTCCGCAAAGCGGGTTCTGCCCCTTCTGCTTCAAACGATCTGATAATTAATCCAGTGAACGGATCAGCTCCGGCAGGACGGATTCAAACTTTGCACCGTACCAGTGATCCGAGTCTCCCTGCGTATTTTCAATGCATTTGACGGTGTAGTCCGCCGCGATTTTTGCCGCATCATAGGAGCTCTTTCCACGCATCAGGGCCCCGGTGAAAGCAGAGGAATAGATATCTCCGGTACCGTGACTGCCCTTCGGCAGGCGATGGTGCTGATAGTAGGACATCTTTCCGTCTTCATAGATGACCACACCGGTGGTTGAGGGCTCATAACTGATGCCGGTCAGGATCACAGACTTCGAACCGAGTGCTGCCAGTTTCTGTGCCTGGTCCAGAACGAATGCCTCGTCATAGGTCTCCCGATATTCCGTCCCGGTGATCAGGCAGGATTCCGTGATGTTCGGCAGGATGTAGTCCGCCACAGCACAGAGCTTCGCCATTTCCTTTACAAAATTCATGTCGAAACCATAATACAGTTTTCCGTTGTCCGCCATAGCCGGGTCCACCACATGCACACAGCCCGGTTTGGAACAGGTGCTGAAGATGTGCTTGACGATGTCGATCTGCCGGGCATTGCCGAGGTAACCGGTATAGATCGCGTCAAAAGCGATCCCCTCTTCAACCCACTTCTGCTCGATCAAGGGCATGTCATCCGTCAGGTCCCGGAAGGTCCAGCTTTTGAACCCGCCGGTATGGTTGGAAAGCACTGCCGAGGGCAGGATGGCTGTTTCCAGGCCGCAGGCGGAGATGATCGGCAGCGCAACCGTCAGGGAGCACTGCCCTACACAGGATATATCCTGAATTGTTAACACAAGTTTACTGCTCATAATCATTCCTGTAAAAAATCTCCCGCAGTTATCCGGGGAGACCATTTTCGTTCTCCCGTTTCATCTATGAAATTGTGTGAAACAGTTGAGCTTATTAAATTTAAAAATAAATATTACCCACTTTAAACAAAAAAAGAAGAAAAAATCTTCTTTTTGTGACAGTGTGGGCGCGGAGGGACTCGAACCCCCGAAACCTCTTGTGTGTGATACAAGCGCTCTAACCAACTGAGCTACGCGCCCAACGATTGAATATTATACCAGAAAAACCGGATCAGGCAACAAAATAGTGAATAATGAAATTATTCCTGTGAACATACCGTGTTCATGGGGACGGTTCCTTTCAGCATCATGAGGTGATTCAGGTAGCCGGCCCCCATTGACACAGGATTTATTAATTCTCTTCCCAGGCCTGTTCTTTCATGTTGGTGTAGAGATACACGATAGCAGAGATGGAACAGAGGACGAAGATGACGACGGAAGTCGCAGCCGCGATTTCATATTTCCCGTTGCCGAATTGTTTCCGCAGGTAAACACCCAGCATCTGCGGGAAGTTGGCGCCGATCAAATACGGCGTGGTGAAGGAGGAAATGTTGCTCATAAACACAAAGGTCGCGGCGATCAGCACGTCTTTATAAGAAAGAGGCAGAATGATCTTGAAGAAGATCAGCAGCTTCCCGGCGCCCACATCCTGGGCACTTTCGACAACCGATTCAGAGATCCCTGCCAGCGCCGCCACGATGATCATGGTAGCGAAGGGAATATTGAACCAGCAGTTCATGAAGAGGATACCCTTCATGTTATAAAGCATCCCGGGCTTGTAGTTATACAGGGGGCTGGTTTCATTGAAGTGCAGCGAGATGCGGTTCAGCAGGCCGGAGTCGGCGATGATGGTCTTCATCGCATAAACCGCCACCAGAGAGGGGATGAAGCGCGGGATCAGGTAAAGATTCCCGATCGTTTTCGATATCTTCGAATTCGAAAAACGCAGGAACATTGCCAGCAGATAGGCGATGGCAATGGAGAGGAGTACCGTCAACACGGAGACAACCACCGTATACCAGATGGCATTGCTGGAAAGCTTGTTGGTAAAAAGATAGACGTAATTGTCAAAGGTAAAGGCGCCGGTTTTGGGATCTTTGAAGCTTCTGATGACCTGATTGATCATCGGATAAACCACCAGTCCAAGTGAGACCAGCATCGCCGGCGTCAAAGCTCCTATAATAAAAAGCGTCGTTTTCCAGTTGCTCTTTTTCGTTTTTTTCATTTACTCCTCACTTTCCGGTGGTCAGTTGTCAGCAGTCAGTTGTCAGTGATCGGTGGCCAGTGTTTAGTGACCAGTGGCCAGTGATCAAATTTTTCACAAATTGATTTCGGGCGGGCGGACCCGCCCGAAATTCATATAATTCTATTGTAGTTTCACTCAGGTTTCGGAATCTATTTTTTGACACACGAAACCTGAAACCTTTTTAGTTCAAAGTCGCAATATCTTCAGCCCAGCGTTCCAGCAAAGTGGTTTCGTTACCACCGGCGGAAACGATGTTGAAGTCAGCAGGATTCAGCAGGGAAACTGCCTGAACGGAATCAGTCTGTTCCAGGGTGGCGGCATCAACGACCGGGACGGCCTTCATGACGTCAACGAAGATCTGCTGAGCTTCCGGGCTGA
>CAYWGX010000116.1:0-8320 GCA_964457635.1 uncultured Leptolinea sp. | reverse complement strand
CATCGCAGGAAATACATTTATCGTGGCGCCTCTTGAGGCATGTTGGATTAATCAGTGTTTCCTTAAGATTTGAAAATAGGGATTGGGAAGCAAATTCTCACTCCCCATTTTTTATCTCGAAAGCTGATATATTTTGAGTTGATCTTTCTTCCCTTATCTTGCCATTCTCCTGTTGGCCGACAGCTGCCGCATTCTCACATAAAATCAACTTTTTACTTTTCAGGAATTGCTGAGAAATCGTCTTTACGGTACATTCCAAAATCTCTGTAAAAACTCCAGCGGAGTCAGAACCGGAGTTTTGCTTTGGCTGAAATCTCTGATATTTCTGGTTATGATATAATCCGCATGAATTCGTCCGGCTGTCACACTTTGTACCGCATCTTCAAAATCATTCCAGCGTAAAGACGCCGCTTTATTCAAATCTTCACCGGTCAGGTCAGTGA
Organism: uncultured Leptolinea sp.; assembly: GCA_964457635.1. Classification (GTDB taxonomy): domain Bacteria; phylum Chloroflexota; class Anaerolineae; order Anaerolineales; family Anaerolineaceae; genus Flexilinea. The sequence goes on along the minus strand of CAYWGX010000116.1, from coordinate 7,877 downwards.
AATGAAAAACTATCATCAGTTTTTGCAAAACCTTCTCAATTGTTTCAGAAGAAAGTTCTTTTCTCATAACATAGACCAGGTTGGCAAAGGTCAACGATGAAACATAGCCCTCTGCCTGATTTGTCTCACATATTTTCCAGATCAATGCGGAATCATTAACATAAGGAGTTCGGCTTTGCAGTACATCCAGAATTATATTGCCGTCAATAAACAGCCGCATATTTCTTTTTCAACTCCTTTTCCCGTTCTTCTTTCGGATCAACATCATTTTTCAGTATACCGATAAGAGAATCCGTAATACTGGAAGCAGCATGTTCTCTGGGAACCAAACGGGCAACTTCCTTACCGTTTTTTGTAAGAATCACTTCATTCCCATTGATGACAAAATTCAGATACCTGCCAAAATTATTTTTCATTTCTGTTGCAGTTACGGTTGTCATTTCCATAAAGAGCTCCTTCATATTAGCTAATCTAATTATACCTGAAATTAGCTAATATAAATGATAACCGAATAACGAAATATATTCTGTTGATATTCCTTTACCGAATTTCTCTGGTGCTGACGCTGCCACCGTCGGAGGCTCGTCCTTCCCGATGAACAGTGGCACCGACCCGTCCTGAAATTTGTGCGGAGGCTGTGTCCACCGTGACGCGGGATTTGGCATAGGCTCGCCCGCCGTACCAGACGCTCTGTCCCACATTTCCGCTCGGCTGAAGGTTCAGGAAAGCCTGACCGGTGGTCTGAGAAACTGCTCCCTGATCGGCATAACCGCCCAGAAAAACCGCATAAATCACAGACCCGGATACATCCATCACAGAATCCTTGACAAAGGATTCCGAACCGGCACCGAAGGCATAGCCGCCCCCGGCGATGCTGAGCTCAACGGTGGCACCCTGAGCGACCACCAGGTTGGCGGTCCCGTCTACAACGGAATAACCGCCGTAAAGCGCCGCACCGCCGCCATACAGCCAGCCGGTGGCTTTGCCGCGGAAAATAAGCGTAGTGTTCACCACATAGGCAGAGGCAGCTGAGCCCTTTGCCTTGGATCCTGCCACCACTTTGTTCACTTTTCCGGAAATATCCAGATAAGTCGTCTGTAGGTTTGACTGCTGACCGGCCCCGACATTCGCTCCGCCGTAAATCACACCGCTGCTGAACACCACACTTGAGGTGATCGTGGTCGGGATGCCGTTCGCAAAAAAGCCCACATCCTCCGGCCAGGAGACCGTCATGCGGGTATTGTTGTTGCCGGTGACCGTCAGTGACAGGATCCCGCGGTTTGCTGGGATCACCACATCATTTTCCTGGCTGAAATTTCCCATAATGCGGAATTCCACATTGCCGGCATTGGCCGGAAGCAGGTTCACAGCATCGGTGAAATTTTGGGCCTGCTGACCGGGGCCGACATACATCACCGTTGCAGCAGGAGCAGGGATCGGCTGAATCGGGACCTGATTCTGTGTTGGAGTCTGCACCTGGCTCGAACTCCGGTTGATCAGTTCGATGTTATAGGAACCAATTGGGGCATTCCCGCCGTTTTCAGCCAATCCGGAAGTTTGGTTCAGCTGACTAACCTCACCCAGAGAGATCACATGGGAAGCGGACACCGGAGCACTGCTGCCCTGACCGGCAGCATAACCGCCGCCATAAAGAGCGTTTATGACCGTTCCGGTACGGGTCAGTATCAGGTTCGCGGTTCCGCTGACATCAGCAACACCACCATTGAAGGCATATCCGCCGCCATGGACGTTATTGGCATTGCCGTTCACAACAATATTCACGTTTTTCACAGAGGAGACCGCCCCCTGGCTCATCGCCAGGCCTCCGCCGATGACATAGTCCGCATTACCATCAATGATCAGTACTGTTTCTTCAGCTTTTTCCGTATCATTCACAGCGATGCAGTAACCGCCCACCAGGAAGCCGTTGCGCAGCGTGACAGCCTCTGCCAGGGTAAAGGGAATACCGTTGGCACAGATCACACTCCCACCCATGTTCACCTCGACCGGTTCGCCTCTCATAGAAGCGAGCATGACAGATTTCAAACCCGTCAGCCCAATCGGAAGCTCCACCTGCTGATTCATTGTCAAAGGTCCATTCAGGTAAATCACCGCATTTCCGGCATTCGGCCTCAGTGCCGCCATAGCACTGTTCAGGTCGTAGATTCCGTTCTGTCCCATCACGATGATCTGGAAATCCGGCTCTTCCATCCCGCAGCAGTTCAAAGCGGAGAACAACATTGCAGTCAAAACGATCAATCCAATAATCAAACTCTTTTTCATCATTCCACTCCTAACACCTCAGTCAAGCGGGATAACACGGACAGTTCCCGGTTTCCCTGCTTCGCTGCGGGACACACGCGAACCGTCCCTGATGTCCCAAGCCTTACGCCTGATTCCTCACTCCTGACTCATAATAGAGTGCCAGATTTCCTTCCGCTCCGTCAGAATAAAACGTATTCACACAAAGGAACCCGCTTTCATCTGCCAGTTTGCACAATTCATCTTCTGTGAAAAGATGAACGTAACGCAGTCCCTGCTTTTCTTTATTTCCGGGCAGGGCATAACGCCAATCCAGCAGCGTATCGCCATTTTCCAATTGCTCCGGATCAATGCCTGCCCGCTCCCATGGCTGGACCCGCTGCATCAGTTTCGCTGAATTCTGAAACTGCCAGACGGAGAAAATAAAGCGTCCATCAGGCTTCAGCAGATCCCGAACCTGCCGGAAAATGCGCAGGTGATTCTCCCGTCCCGGGATGTGGTGCAGGGAGGCGAATGCCAGCACACCGTCAAACTTTCTGTCCTGCAGTGTTTCCGGCCAGTCCGGATTCATCAGGTCACCGGGGAGATAACGCAGTGACAGCTGATCGTTGGAAAGCCCGGCGGTAGTTTTCTCAGCCTCGGCCAGCAGCGGTCCGCTGAAATCCAACCCTGTATAGGAGCCGGAACGTCCCTGAGCAGCCCAAATCTTCCCGAGTTCACCGGAACCGCAGCCCAGGTCCAGCCAGTCGGAAACCGGTTCGATGGGGATCGAGGTCAGAACTTTGCTGACTCCCGGCTGGATCCTGCGCCTGGTAGCGGCAAAAGCCTCACCGAATTCACTGTAAAAACGCCGGTTGAGCTCCAAAAGTTCCGCTGCGGTTTCGCTCCTCACCTCGCACTCCTCACTGCCGGCTGTTTCTATGCGCCGGTCGGGATGCGGTAGACCTTCGCCAGGCCGCCTTCCGAAGTCTCGCGGTAAAGCGCCGGCATGTCGATGCCGGTGTTCATCATCACCTTGATCACGTCATCGAAGCTGACCCGGTGAGAGCCATCGGAAAACATCACGAACTGTGCGGCGAAGAGCGCCGCGTTGGCTGCGGCTGCGTTGCGTTCGATACAGGGCACCTGCACCAACCCGGCGACCGGGTCGCAGGTCAGGCCCAGATGATGCTCCAGCCCGGATTCGGCAGCATACTCGATCTGCCGGCTGGTGCCGGAGTAGAAATATTCAGCCGCTGCCGCTGCCATAGCACAGGCAACGCCGATCTCCCCCTGGCAGCCGACTTCCGCACCGGAGATCGAACCGGTATGCTTCACCACGTTGCCGAATACACCGGCGGTAGCCAGTGCCCGGAGGATATTTTCCTCTGTGATATCCATTTTCAGCTGGAAGTAGCGCAGAACAGCCGGCAGCACGCCGCTGGACCCGCAGGTAGGTGCGGTGACGATCCGGCCGCCGGTGGCGTTTTCTTCCGAAACCGCCAGCGCAAACGCGGACATGGGCGTGGAGTGGATAAACCCTTCCCGGGTGAGCTGGCTGCGGCGGAAATAAAGATTCGCCTTGCGGGTGATTCCCAGTCCGCCGGGGATCACTCCCTCCTGACGGACACCGCGATCCACCGCGTCACTCATCACATGCCAGATCATCCGCAGGTATTCCCAGATTTCAGAGCCTTCACACTCTTCAACGTATTCCCAGAAATTCAGGCCGGTCTCCGTCAGATATTGCTGGATCTCGTGCATGTTATGGTGCGGGTAAATGTTGCTGACGGTTTCCGGCGGGATGCGGTCGCCTTTGTCATCGATCCGTCCGCCGCCCACAGAATAGACGGTCCAGTCGTCCGTGACCGTTCCGGCCTCATCAAATGCTTCAAATTCCATCCCGTTGGGATGATATGGCAGGATCACATCCGGGAGCCAGCTGATGGAAGTCCGGTCTGCACCCAGGACATCAAGGATCGCCTTATCCGTCATATGTCCCTTGCCTGTTGCGGCCAGGCTGCCGTAAAGGGTAACCAGGTAATGATTTGCACTGGGATTTTTTTTCAGGAAGATCTCAGCCGCCCTTTTCGGGCCCATGGTATGTGAACTGCTCGGCCCATAACCGATTCGAAATAAATGTTTGATGGTATCCATAGCGATAGTCCTTAATTGTCAGTGAGGAGTGAGGAGTGAGGAGTGAATATGAAATTACCCCATTCCTGAAACATGGCTTCTAACTCCTCATTCCTAACTCCTCACTCAAAAAAGGCGAAGCCTTTTTGATCGCATTTCCGCGATGGGAGATGGCGTTCTTTTCTGCTTCTGTCAGTTCTGCCAGTGTTTTGCCAAGTTCCGGTTTATAAAAAATCGGGTCATAGCCGAATCCGTTGCTGCCGCGCTCTTCCGGGATGATCTCCCCTTCGCAGGCACCGGAGGCTGTGAGTATCTTGTTTTCCCCAGGGAACACGATTGCGATCTCACAGCGGAAGCGGGCATTCCACGGACGCTGTGCACCGCATTTTTGGATGTTTTCCAGCAGGTAATGCCTGCGGTCCGCATCATCGGCACCGGGCTTGGGGCAATAGCGAGCTGAATAAATGCCGGGTTCACCATGCAGGCAGTCGACTTCCAGACCGGAATCATCAGCCAGGGTGATCATGCCGGAAGCTTCGGCAAAAGCCTTTGCCTTGATCATGGCATTTTCCTCAAAGGTTGTACCATTTTCATCCACATCCAGATCCAAACCGATATCTTTGGGACGGACGATCTCGATACCCGGCAGCATGTCGCGGATCTCCTGCGCTTTATGTGCGTTATTGGTGCCAATTAAAATCTTCATTGCGGAAACCTCTCCCGCCGGTCTTTTTGCCGGACCGGCGCTGATCTTTCTAATCGAAGCATTTACAGCTTTTTGTAAAGAAAAAGCTCATATTTAATTATAAACTCATTCAAGGTCCAAATACAGTTCGGATTTCATTGTCAACGTCAGAAAAGATATTGTTCTCATAGACGAAGATAAAGAATCCGGCGGTGCCTTCATAGAATGTACGCTCCTGTGTCGCCCGATAGGTCTCCACTGCACCTTCTGCGAACTCCGGATGACGCCAGAATTCGTCTTCCTGACAGATCAGAAAATAACGGTCTGTGTCCGGCTGATCCTCATACCAGTGAATATTCGACTGATGATACGACGGGATCAGATAACTGTCATTGCGCAGGATCACCTCACGGACTTTGATCCGCTCATCGGTGAGAACTGTAATACTGTTCCCGAACCAGTAGTCCAGGTTGTATCCATAGTTAAGGCTGTGATCCGCAAGGGTTTTAAGGATCGTCCCCTGTCCAAACCAGAGATCGGTGCTGATGCTCTGGTGAAAAACCGTTACACTGCAGATTCCGGCATAGAGCAGCACCGCTGCTGCGGTCCCAAAATCAAACAGCTGGATCGCCGGATCAATGTCCATAGATTTTTGACAGTCATAGCGCAGCACGATCAAAACCGTTATCAAAGCAGTGAAAAACATCGGGATGATCCGCCAGCTTGTGGAGGCAATCACCCCAAACACATAAAAGAACAGGGTGGCGACAGCGATAAACCAGTGGATGCAGAGAAAGATACGCTCCAAACGGGAAGGTATCTGCCGAAAGACAAAAAACGAACGAATTGAAATCACCGGGATCAACAGCGCAGCTGCCAGGCGGACCAGCAATTTTATTCCGACACTGCTGAAAAACGGGACGTTTTCTTTCGGAAGCGTGGTGAACATCGTGAACCAGTTATTGGGAAATGCCAGCAGATTTTGCATCCATTCGTTCGCCGGTGAAAACTGTGAGAAAAGCTCGGCATACGCAGTTGAAGAATTTGCGGTCAGCAAACGTCCCAAAAGGACCCCGGCAAGGATGCCGCCAAAGGTTCCCAACAGGAGCAGACATTTTTCTTTCCGGATGAGACCGTGAAAGCCTTCCATCAGGAAAGTCTCAAGCAGGATCCCGCAGAACAGTGCCAGGGAAAAGAACAAAAGCACCGCAATATCATTGGCACTGCCGAGGATCAGACAAAGAGCAAAGCCGATCATAGCGGCAGCTTTGCGTTTCCCTGTTTTCCGGAGCCCCAGGCTGAGGAAGATCAGCGCAAGCAGCAGATAAAACAGCGACAAATTGTAATGGACCACATGGGACCAGAAAATATCCCGCAGCTTTGAAGTACCGGAAAGGAACAGCAAAATGATCGAAGCAGAGAAAAACGAAAGCGAAAACCCCCACTCAAGACTGAGGAAAAATGCAGCCAATACCAGCGAGAAAAGCAGTGAACAGATGCACATTCCAAGGCGCAGCGCAACCATCGTCACACCGAAATGCTGAACCACCGGAATGAACACCAGCTGTCCGCCGAATGGCAGCAGATGGGTGTAATAAAAATCCGGATTGATAAGCCTTCCCGATTCGATAGCTGCCTGAGCCCAGATCACGTTTTCCGCCACATCTGCGTCGAATTCCTGGATAAAGAGGTCGCTCCAAATAAAATACTGAACGATCCCGCAGGCAAAGAGAAACAGCAGCAGGGAGATCACGGAAAAAATGACATGGAACTTTTTTGTTTTCACTTTTGACATATTCAGCCGGAAACTTTTCTTCCTTTCCACGTTATCAGACATGTCAATTGTATCAGGAAATCGGACAGACGGCAACTCCCAAAAATGAGAAAAGAGTGCGGTAAAGCAAAACCGCACTCTTTTGTATCGTTATATCATTTGAAAGCTTACATGAAAAAGCTAAAGATGAAGGTGAACAGGTCGACCACACCTTCAACGATGAGGAAGATGCCGGTGTAGGTCCAGGCAGCATCCGTGGCGGTGAAGGGGTTCAGGAAAACGATCACACCGAGAACGATGGAGAGAATAGCTGCGAGAGCCACCAGCCAGGAACGATTGATACCGAGATCCTTGAGCGCCAGATAGTTGCGGAACTTGTGGATACCGGAAACAACCATGATAATACCGTAAATCATCACCAGCACCGGGAAGAGGGTGACCACCTTGCTGCTCCAGAAGACACAGATCGCACCGATAATCAGGTCAAAAATACCGCCCCAAAGTCCCAGACGATAGGGGAGGCCTGAGCTTGCTTTTACCTGCAGAGCACGGATCACGCTCACCACTCCGATGACAAGCATGATGACACCAAAGAGGACAACCACAGTGTTGGTGAACTCAACCGGATTGGTGAGCAGACGGACACCAGCATAGACTTCAAAAAAGATAAAGAAAATGATGGTAAGATAACCCAAGATTTTTTTTCCGTTCATGGAAAACTCCTTAGTTAATAAAATTTACTTCAATTTTTTAATTGTGCATTTTACATGCCAGCTCTTCATGTCATTCTCCTCATCCAGTCTTCAGCGCTCAGCCGTTTCGCCCGCTGTTTAGTATTGGGATTGCTCAGCCAGCGGACAGGATCCCGGACATCTGCGGGCATGCGGTCAAAATCATACCAGCGCAGGTAAGAGAGCATCGTCTCCTCGATCCAGTAATCGAAGCGGGTCCCCGGGAAGCACTCCTCGTATTTGTTGAAACGCAGGTAAAGCGGCACCCCGTCCCCCGCATCATGCCAGATGTCCGCATAGGCATAATCGA
>CAYWGX010000115.1:0-8345 GCA_964457635.1 uncultured Leptolinea sp. | reverse complement strand
ATGGATTTTGAGTAATTAAGACACACACATCCTGTTATCAAGTATAAAATAGGCGGGGAAAATACACTATATCAAAAATCAACCAGTTTATGCCTAAAACGGATTTCGCGGGAAGTGTAATCGTTAAAACAATAACCGTCAAGTTTGTACGACCTGACGGAACAATTATTGTTGTGACCTTAACAGTCAAGATCCGACGATAAAGTTGTCAATCAAGGCGGGAAGAGGCAACTTTCCGCCTTCATCCTGATCACAATATAGACGAAAATCCGGATTTTGTCAAGATGTTTATTGATAGAACAGGTTTTCTGAATATGAAGCACACGGGGACGGTTCTTGCGTGTTGGCTTCGCAACAACACAAAAACCGTCCCCATGTGCTTCATATTCAGAATTGCTATCGATAGAAAGACGTCTGCTCGCCGGTTTCCGCGTCGTGGATGGTGAGGAACTGGAAGACACCGTCGCAGGGTTCCAGGTCCATCTCGCCCCACTCCCCGTCGAGGTAACGGCTGTCCGTCCCGTCTGTACCCTTCGGATTCATATGGATCTCCAGGTCCAGGACGATCGGATTGATGCGGTACACCAGGATCATATCGATCTTCCGCAGCGGAGCGAGCACATAATCCTTATAATACATCTTGTCGTACAGCGTATAAGATTCCTTCGGGCCGTAGTCATAAGGCTCCATGATCTCCGGCAGGTAGGTCAGCGGTTTTCCGCGGATATACCCCACCAGCTTGAAGCTTTCGGGACTGAGCCCGTTATAAACCAGGTTGGAAAGATTGCGCAGCTTGACGCGGACCTCCAGCAGGATCGTATCCCTGTCCGGCTTCGCCTGCACCACCTTGGATCCGGGATTGCGCGTGACCAGTGAGATCGTCACCGGTTCATCCGGGAAAATCACCTCAAAGGAATCTCCGCAGTAATAGGTCTCGTTATTTAAGACATGCACCTCCCGCTCGGCGCAAACAGGCCTCAGGCTGCCGGCCGCAAGAAGCAGGAAAAGCACAGAAAGCAGCAGGTGAGAAGAGATAAGGAATGACCTGACAGCGGCAGGCAGCACCCCGCCGATTTCTGATTTCCGATTTCTGATTTCCGATTTCATCATAATTCCTTATTTCAAATTCTGCCGCCAGTCCCAATGATTATACAGGGCCCCCGTTGCCGGATCCAGGATCTCCGCCTGCGGCAGGCGCACCCGGACGCTGCATTCCGGTTCCTCGCCAAAATAATGCGGCTGGAAGGTGAACAGCCAGTCATCCACATCCGGATAAATACTGAAAACGAGAGAAGTGTACAGCGTATCCTTCGGATTGATCTCCGAGTAAAACGCCTGTTGATGGAAGCCGCCCGCAATCTTACCGCTTTCCGCGATATCCAGGGAATAAGTCCCATAGACCCGTCCCATGTAAACATCCTGCAGGGAAAAGGAATCCGGCGCCAGCCAGCCGCGCATCTCATTCGTCTTGTTCGTGATCGCTACACGCAATACGATGTATTCTGTCTCGTTGTCTGCCACCATATATTGGCCGGACTTCGTGATGACCGGATCCTGCAGAAAGCGGATGGAATAATCACCGCACTCCGCCACCCAGCCGACATAAAACTTGCCGGGGAGTTCTTCACGATTCGGACGGTAATAATAGCTGATGGTCACGTCCGATGCCGTCGCGGGAAGGCATGAAAACACAGAACAAAGACAGACAAGCAAACACAAAAGCAAAAACCAAAAACCGGATCGCCATCTTCTTATCATTGAAATTAAATACTTTTTCCCTGACACCTTTTGTGCATTCCCTTCAAATACCATCTATCAACAATCAACTTTCATCCCGCTCATGCTCATAGATATACAGCGCCCCGATGGAGCAGGTCACCGTCTCCCCGCCGTCATGCAGCAGCGGCCCATAGGACCAGGATACCTTGGACGGATGGGCCACCCAGTTCTCATCCGAGGTGGTGATCCCGTCGTCCAGCTCAGCCGCCGACTTGCCATTGATATAGACCCGCAGGTTCGTCCCTTCACGGATCAGCTCCACCCGGTATGCTCGCACGGTCGTCCCGGGGATATGATACAAAGCCTTCACGGAGTCCCAATCCTGTTCGAACTGCTCATCCATCAGGTCGTACTTCAGGTCATGCGCAGCGTAGGAAGAGGCTCCGATGTTATTCTCATCGATAGGGAATTCTCCCCGGTCAAAAGCCACCAGCATGTTCATGTCGTGGTTCTTGTTGGTGAGCGCATAAGGGATATCATAAATGTTATCCACAAGGAAGACCCCGCTTTCCGGGTCCACCATGATCCCCGCACTCATACCAAATCCTTTCGTCAGGGAATCGGAATAATAGATATAACAGGAGCCGGCATCATCCGGCGAGCTGTCACTGACGAACAGCGTCGCATAGAGGTAGAAATCATCCAGAAAACCATATTCATGGCCGATGGATTTTCCCTGGAAGGTCCAGGTCTCCACCGGGTCCCGCAGCATCATCAGCTGTTTGAAGGTATAGGAATCTTCATAATGGGCGAGGAGCCCCCATTCAGTCTCGTTCCAGGTCTCATGAGGGAAATATTTCAGATCCAGCGGATCAAAGGAAGGAACCTGAACCGGGAAGCGGAAATATTCGTGTTTGGTCCGCTGCAGGAAGCGGTAGGTGTATCGGGAGATCGGGAACTTTTCGAGGATGTTCTCAGCATCGGACGCATCGCTCAGATCCGTCTCATCGCCGCTCACTTCGGATCCATCGGATCCGTCCCCGGTCGCATCGAAGGTATAGGATTCAAATTCGGCCGCGTCGAAATCTTCGAACTCAAAGTCTTCATCATCCTGCGCGCAGGCAGCAGCAAATCTCACAGCGAGCAGCATCACAACCCAAAGCCCAAAAACGAATCTTCGCAAACCCTTCATATCCTATATCCTATTTCTGATTTCTGATTTCTGATTTTTAAAGGATCCTCATCTTCAGCGGGATCTCCAACTCGCAGGACGGACTGTCTCCCCGTTCGGCCGGACGGAAAAGCAGCGACCAGCCATCCGCCTTCATTGTATCCACATCGAACACCAGATTAAATTTAACCAGGGTTCCCAGCTCGAACTGGTCGGCCATGGTCTTCCAGTGGTTTTTGATCCCCAGCATATTGGTCATCATATAATTCAGCGGAATGATCTCCTCTGCACCGGACTCATCGACATGCCGGAGCAGGAAGGAGCTCTTGTCCAATCCGTTCCAGGGCCAATCCTGCAGATAGAGAAACTCCACCGTGAGGAAGAAGAAATAATTATCCGCATCCCTGCCCCCGGTGGAATACTCGATGGTCGGATCCACCAGCATCTCGAGCACCAACTCTTCCGTGCATTCATAGACCCAGGGATTCGGCGTCTTGAGCAGGATCGGATCCACGCTCGAGAGATTCCCGGCAAAGGCAGGAGCGGCGATCAGAAAGAATAGGAGGAGGAAAACTGCCAGTGAGGAGTGAGGAGTGAGGAATGAGGAATGAAAATTGACAAGCCGAAACCCTGTCGATCCTGAATCGCACATCACGGGCATAAAATCGCCCGGGAAAGTCCGTATTTTTATTCCAAATTCCGCACTCCTCACGCCTCACTCCTCACTTTAACGGTATCGCATCGAAAAGTTATCAAAATCGCAGCGGACCCGATTACCGCCTTCATAAATATCCACACCGCCTTCAAAGGACATATTGCCGTTGAAACCGTCCTCGTAGCTGAAGAGGTACTTCCCGTTGGCATAAATAAACGTAACTCCATCCAGGCGGATAAAATCAAATTTAATGTTGTTATTCAGGTTCAGCCCGGCGAGACTTTCCACCGGGGTATAGACCAGGTCATGATGATTGCCGGCAGAGGTGATGGCAAAGGCCTCCCGCTCCGGGAACAAAATCAGCCCCGACTCTCCCCCTTCGCCCTTGCTGCGGACGTTGCTGTAGCGCAGCCAGCAGCCGCCGGAACCGTTCGGGATATCTTCAGCCCGCAGGACGGTGATGGTCACGTGATAATCCTTTTCCCAGGCCCGCGTAACACTCGGACGCAGGTGACCCGCCCGCAGCGAGATCTCAGCAGGGAACATGGACATCAGCACCTCCGAGGCCATCCCTCCGCGGACATAATACTGGTAGATGATATCGCCTTCCAGCACCTCGTTCAGGTAACCCTGGGTCTGCCAGAAGGTCTCATCGGGACCCACCCGCGGGAAGAAGAGCTCGTCGGCAACCTGCAGCAGCAGGTCCGGGTCAGCCAGTGCATCCTCTTCGGTAATATTCGTCAAATCGTTCGGCGAAGGGTCGGCAGTGTCTGTATATGCCGGATCGTCGACAAATTCAATGTCATCGTCGAAATTGGGATCGTCGATAAACTCGAACTCGTCTTCAAAGTTTGGATCGTCGATAATTTCAAACTCATCGTCGGAAACCGGATCGTCAATAAACTCGAATCTGCCGCTGTTTCCGAAATCTTCTTCGGGGATGTCAACGAACTCAAAGCCATCATCGGCAGGAGCTTCGGTGATTTCGACGATTCCGGGATCATCGGGGAGCTCTGTGAACTCGGAGGCATTATCGACGATCTCAGGATTTTCGCCGGAATCCGTGAGATCAGAGGCATTATCGATGATCGCGGGATCATCGGCGATATTCGTGAGATCGGTGCTGTTATCGACGATCGCGAGGTCATCAGCGGCTCCCGTGAGCTCGTAGGCATCGTCGACGGTTCCGGGGTCATCGGCGGAATTCATAGTATCGGCAGACGGCGCAAACTCCGGCAGATCGACGAACTCAAAGTCATCGTCCTGCGCCATAGCGCCGCTGAATGCCGCCAAAAGCAGCATCCCCGCCCAAAAAATCACGAATAATTGCCCGAACCTTCTCTTCATTCTTACTTCTTACTTCTTCAATTCTTATTTCTGATTTCTCCTGCCAACTACCAACTATCAACTACCAACTGCACCGAAGGTGCACTCTTATTTCTGATTTCTTCTTCCAACTACCAACTATCAACTACCAACTGCACCGAAGGTGCTCTCTTATTTCTGATTTCTCCCATACCCCAACTTCCGGATGACCATGTTGTCAAAGGTACAGTAAGCCGAATCCCCCTCAGTGAACAGCGCGGTACCGTAGATCAGGCGGAAGGGGCCCTTCAGCCCGTCATGCAGCTGCCCGGCGTAATTCCCGTCAATATAGACATAGGTATGCCCGGTGAGATGGACGAGGGAGAGCTTCATGCTCTCCTTCCCGCGGGTCTCCAGGGCGAAGTGTTCCCCGGCATCCATGTCGTGGTTCTTCAGATAGATCTCGGTGTTCTTGGCATCCGAGACCAGCGCCACCCAATGCGCACCGTCCGAACCGTGGAAGGCCGAGACCCCATAGTTGGTGAAACCCAAAAAGCAGCCGCCCTGCCCCTTCGGCCAGGCATCCCGGACGGTGACCTCCATCGTCAGCTGGAAATCCTGGAAATAGCCGTCATCGATAGCCTCATAAGCCAGGTGATCATGGACGGAATCGGCATTGGCGAACATGCGGATATAGCGCTTCCCCTGGTCGTTTTCGATCTCGATCACGGTCTCCATCCCGTCATCGGAATAAAGCGCTTCTTGATAGGGATTAAAATAATCTTTGATAGAGGTGATGGGGAAAAGGTTGTCGAGGTTGCTATTTAATATTTCAAGCATGGTGTCATCGACCTTCCGTTCCGCGTCTGGCCCATCGTTATCGGCGGCAGCCGGAAAGGGGAAAACGACCGCGATCATCAGAAAGAGTGAAATAACCAGCTTTTCCATGATTTTAATTATATGTGTTTTTCCATGAATGTCAATGGGCCGGTTGCCGGTGACAATGGGGCCGGTTGCCTGTAGGCATGTTGCGAAGCAATATGCCGGAAGGAACCGTCGCCATTGTCACCGGTGATGAGGTGCCCTATTGACCGGTGACAGGTGTGGACGGTTCCCTTTGCACCTGACGGTGCGGCGGGCAACCGGCCCCACTGTCACCTCATCCTACATCCTATTCAAACTCCACGAACTCTTCGTCCCCGAACTCTTCTTCGCCGCCGAATTCAGCACTCAGCTCTTCCGGCTCTTCGGCATTATAGCCGAGGAAGGAAGGCACGATGGCCTGGGACCAGGTGACGTTCGCCGCCACGTTATAATTATTCAGCACCCGGGCGTAGAAATCAAAATACACGTTGGAATACAGCGGCAGCAGCGGCATCGTCTCTGCAAGGTACTGCTGGTACTTCAGCCACTTCTGGACGTACTCGAGCAGCGCACCCGGTTCCGTGGAGCGCATATCCACGGTCAGGTCATAGAGCTCCTGATCTGCGAACTGGGTCTCGATCCACAGCGGATCCTTATCCTCTTCAACGATGAAGTCAGCCGAGGGGTCAAACATGATGTCGAAATTCAGCGCCAGGAAGAGCATATCAAATTCCCGCGGACTCACCGCATGGAACTGCTTCAGCAGGTCTTCCATCGGGATCGCCGTCAGGGAGATCAAATAGCCCTCGGCAGCGGCATATTCCGCCAGGTGATAAAGCGCAGCTTCCACAGGCGTACCGATCGGATAAGCCATGGTCAGCTCCAGCGGGACCAGCTCATCGCCGAAGCGTTTGCAGCGCACGGCATCCACACCTCTGCGGAAAGCCGCACCCTCCGCGTTCAGGTTCCAGCCGGCCTCATTCAGCAGGTCATTGGCCGCGTCCGGGTCATATTCATACACCGGGATATCATCCAGCGTGAGCTTTTCCCATTCCGCGATCAGCTTGTCATAATCGGCGTCGCTCATGCCGTTTTCTTCATTCGGCTCTTCCACCGGGAAGGCGATGGCACCGCTCAGCACCTGGTACATCCACTGGCCCATGCCGTAGTATCCATCGACCCTCAGACCAAAGTTGCCGACACTCTCGCTGATAAATTCATCCTTGTCAAACAGATGGGCGAGCGCCTTGCGGACGTTCACCTCGTCCATAATGGGTTTTTCCGTGTTGTAATTGATGAAAGCCAGGCCCGTGCGCGGGTAGTTCGCGAAGGCCAGCTGTGTGTTGTTGCCGGTCACCGCACCGATGCCGGAGAGGATGATCTGGCTGTTGGTCATCTTGTTCAGCAGGCCGATCCGGCCGCTTTCAAAGGCGGGGATCAGCTCATCCTTCGGCAGCGCTTCAAAGGTCAGCCGCGGGATCAGCGGGGTCTCGCCCGCATAATTGCCCTTGTAATATTCATTGACTTCAAAGCTGGCGACGCCGTTTTCGTAGGAAATCAGCTTGTAGGGGCCGGAGGTCACTTTCGGATGGGAGATATAGCCCGTCTCCGGGTCCAGCATCGTCTTCTTCAGCAGCTCGGCGGTGAAGATCGGCTCATCGCTGCCATCCTCATTGGTCAGGTAAATACCCAGCCGGTTGTCAGCGACCTTCACGCCCGGGGCGATCTCGCTGATAGGATAAGGGATAGTGGAAAGCAGACCCAGGGAATAGAAGAAGGGCAGATAGTCGCCCTTGATGGTGATGGAGAAAAGGTCGTCATCGATCACGCGGAAACCGGAGAGATACGGGACCTCACCGCTGATATATTCCTCATAGCCCTTCAGATATTCCGGACGGCGCACGCTGCCGCCGATGGCCTCGGCCTCCGGAGAGATGTTCAGCAGGGTGGAAAAAGCATAGTCCCAGGCGGTGATCCGCGTCCCGTCGGAGTAATAAAGGTCGGGATAAAGCGCGATGGTGAAGACCTCGTTGCCGTCATTGTCGGTAGTGACCACGATGCCGCTGACCACGGTGTCGTCCGGCACGAACATGCCGCCTTCTCCGTCCCATGTCACTACATCATAACCGTGGAGAAGGTACCAGACGTCGATGTCGCTGGTCATCTTGCCCCAGACGGAATTCATGAAGTTCCCGTTCAGCGGATTGATGGTCGCCACGTTGAGCTCTTCCATCGAATATTCGTTCAGGAGATTTCCCGCTGCCGGCGCTTCCTCTTCGGAGCTCTCGGTTTCTGTCGGCGCGTCGAGATCCTCAATGATCAGCTCCTGGGCGAAAATGCCGCAGACACAGACAAACAGTAAAAGAAATGTAACCAATAATGAAGATAAAATCTTTTTCATGTTTTTCCCCCTCATCCACGGGCTTGCGTTCACCGGGAAACGATTTCACCATTCCGGGCCCGATTTTATCGGCGTGTAAAGCCAAATTCCACACCAGATTCCATTATAACACAAAAACAAGCCGGTTGTAAACCCCCAACCGGCTTATTCCAGAAATTCGAAATAGGAAGCATATGGGGGCGAGCGTAGCGAAGCTCCTGCACCGAACCAAACGGCCGAAGGCCGCACCT
>CAYWGX010000114.1:0-8375 GCA_964457635.1 uncultured Leptolinea sp. | reverse complement strand
TCATCGATCCGAAAGGCAAATGGTTCAATTACCCGGTGCCGCTTTCCGTCAGCGGTACAGACCGGTATTCCGGCGTCAGGACAGGATATATCGTTGTCGACGGAAAGACGATGGATGTTAACGGCAACACATCTTCTCTTGCTTATTCCGGTCCGCAGGGCATGCATGAGGTGAAGTACCGGCTGGAGGATTTTGCATCCAACAAATCCGACGTTTCGGGGCCTTACCGTTTCGGCTTTGATACGGTCCTGCCGGTCATCAAACTGGATTCAAACCAGTCTTTCGATATCATCGGCCCGGTGGTAACCATCAGCGGGACTGTGACCGACAATGCATCAGGGATCAAAAACGTGCAGATCAAATACGGCTCAGGCGGTTCCTGGATGAATGTATCCGGGCAGCCTTCTTCAGGAACGCTCGACGGTTCCTGGTCCCAGAATATCGCTCAGGATATCGCGGAGGGCTACAACAGCTTCTTTGTGCGGACCACCGATGTCGCGGGGAATGTAAGCCAGACAGTAACCTTCACGCTCCGTACGGATAAAACGCCTCCGGAAACAGTCGGGATTCGTGTTGAAGGCCAGAAAGGACCGGGTGAAGCTTACCGCGGCAAAGTGACATTTACCGGTGAAGCGGAAGACAGCGTCGCGGGTGTGAAATCCATCTTTGTCGATCTCGGACTCGGAGACGGGAAAAGCCGGGCAGCGACTCTGCCGCAGCCGGGTATTCCGGTATCGTCACCGCATGTGTCCGGGCGGTCGATAACGTCGGCAACTCCACGGAATGCATTCCGCAGGATCCGGTGACAGTGGACAATGAAAAGCCCTATCCGACCGATTACACAAGGCCGGATCCGACCGTGGTCTACAAGGGATCTGCCGTTTTCAGCGTCACCGGCGCGGATGATCTTTCCGGAATGTATATGGCTTCGATCCTGCTGGACGGCACACCGTTTACTGCCCAGGGAGAAAGCGTATCTGTTGAACTCGGTGCTCTGGGAAACGGGACTCATACGATCTCATTTGTCCTGACCGACAATGCGGGCAATGTCTATGATTCCAAATATGATCCGAATGTGGGGATCATCTCTTTCAGCGTTGACTCGGAACAGCCGGCAGCCGTCCTTTTAAAACCTGAAGACGGAGAGTATGTCAATCAGTCCGTAACGGCAGAAGGCACTGCGTCTGACAACATCGGTCTGGCGAAGATCGAATACCTGATCGACGGCAGCAGGACAGCCGAAGAAACCCTTTCCGGCATAAACACTTCTTTCAGCAAAGCGCTGGATACGTCAAGCCTTCCTGACGGAACACATACTGTCTCTGTTATTGTTACGGACAAGGCTGGCAATCAGTCGGATCCGGTCCAGAAGAGCTTTATCGTTGACCACACGCCGCCGGCCTGTTTTATCGAGGTTTACGGGACAAGAGGCGATGGAGGCTCTTTCCGCGGGCAGGTAACGCTGAAAGCCGTATGTACCGATGACGGTTCCGGAGTGGATGAAACCTATATCAACACCGATGACGGCCGTGTCCTTTCGGAAGAAGTGATACCCGACGGCTTTACAGGGAGTATTACTCCCCTGGTTGCGGGGATCGATAACGCCGGAAATGACAGCGGAGATCTCGAGGGTGATATGATCCTGATGCCTGACGGCACGCCGATCAGCACGATCCTGGTTGACAATACGCCGCCTGTGGTTACCGGTTATTACGAACCGTCCTCAAAATGGCTGAATATTGAGACGATCGACCTGTTTGTTACCGGTCATGACAATGAGGGGCCGCTGTATTCGGGAACGATCATCCTGAACGGAAAACCGTACGACATCAGGACGGAATCCAACAGGGCTGATCTGACAGCGGATATTCCGGAAGGGATCAGCTCCCTTCAATACTATGTGACGGATCTTGCCGGGAACAGGTCTGAGATCATCGGGAAATAACATAACTTTTATCCGGTAAGAGGGTGTCTCAGAATACAATGAGATACCCTCTTTTTGATCGAAAAAAAAATCAATAATTCTGTGTTTGTGTGCGGGATTCGCTGCAGCGGCAATCTGATCGAAGGGCGCTTTCAAAAACAGAATCGCTGCTGTCAGTTTCCGCTGAGCCTGTTGGCACAGAATCTGCTTATCATTTATAATGAATTATATTTAATTGTTTAACGATACAGCTCGTGCGGATCATGCCCGATCCCGTGCGAAAGGAACGAAGGATCTCCGATTTGGATGACAAGGAGTTTTGGATGTTTATTCTGCCTTCCCTATTTGGTATTACTGAAGCCGGCAGCCTGCCTGCCGCGCTGATTCTTTTCTTCGCCGTTTCTGCGTTTTTCTTCCCCCGGTTCTTCCGCAAAAAAAATGCAGACAGAAACAACAGGCGCTTCAGTCATCTTCTCGTCTTACTGCTGCTGATCATGACAGCAGCGTTCCGGATTTCCTCTGTTCAGGCAGACAATATTATTTTGGGCTCAGGCGCGATCATCGAGAATAACAAGGTATATTTCGGAACTTATAATAATTCACCTGTGTTATGGAGGGTGCTGAAGACCGGAGACGGAAAGGCGCTGCTGCTTTCGGAATATCTTCTTGACAGGACACAATTCAATCCGAATTATACTATGGCAAACGCAAACGTATGGCAGGGCAGCAATGCAGAGACCTGGTGCAGCAGCTTTTATAATAACTGGCCTGCCGGAATTGAGAAATACGCGATTCTTCCCACAAGTGTTCAGGAAGCAAATGATAAAACCATTGAGGGGTATCCGTATTACTATAAGGGTGGGTATGGCGGCAATTATTATTACGGAGCTGCACCACTGAGCAATGCTTATTTTTTCTTCCTGTCTGCAAAAGAAGCAGATGAACTGTTTAATGATGATAATGATCGAAAAGCATCAGGCGCCGGCACTTCTTATTGGTGGCTGCGCTCTCCTGACGCATACAATAGTAAACACGCCGGCGAGGTTATTCCCGACGGCGGAGTGCTCCACAGCCTTGTCAATGACGAAGACTGGGCGCGTCCCGCTTTTAACCTGAATCTGTCATCTGTCCTCTTCTCATCTGAAATATCCTCCGAATCTTCCAAATCCTACAAATTGACACTTGTGGATACCGGCCAGACAGTCAGTGTAACATCAGGAAAAACGCTGACAAGGAACAGCTTAACCTCCGTTACCGTGCCTTATACAATTGATACCGGTTCCAATCATGTGTCATTGCTGATTACCAACAATAATGATACATGGACAGCAGGAACAGGCTGGAGCAGCGGAAGAGCAGCACAGTATTACGAGACCGCCGCAGTGACAGATTCGACCGGTACGGTAACATTTACATTACCGGACAATTATGAGGACAAACGGGTTTTCCAGAAAGTATGGCTCCTTGCGGAAGATGTGAACGATGGAAACCAGTCAAACTATGCCGGCGCGCCGGTGGAGGTCACGATCCCGTATCTGCTTCAGTTTGCTCCCGGTGAAGGCGGCTCCGGCACCATGGATTCAAAAAGTGTATCCGAAGGTGATTCGTTCATATTCCCGGCGTGCACCTTTACACCACCTGCAGGAAAAAAATTTGACCACTGGAAAATGAGCGGTGTTGACGGATTGTTCTACGAGAAAAGTAATATTAGTATCGCCCTCAATTGCGTCGAAAACGGTGTTATCACCGTGACAGCGTACTGGAAAGAAACGCCCCCGGCCACGATTACCAAACCTCCAGAGGCCAAAAACCCGACCTATATCGATACAGCGCAGGAACTGATTACGGCAGGCACGGCAGAAGGCGGCACAATGCAATACGCGATCGGTGAGAACAGTACCACAGCCCCGACATCCGGCTGGAGCGCAGACATTCCTCAGGAGACCAGTGCCGGAACTTATTATATCTGGTACAAAGCGGCGGGTGACGACACACACTCTGATAGTGAACCCCAATGCTGTACGGCAAAAATCGAACAGGCGGAAAATCCGGCAAAAATCACGAGTACTGCCGAAGTCGTGCAGGGCGGTAATACCGTTGATTTGTCCGCCAACGTCACGGACGCGGTCGGGAACGTGAGCTATGCGATCACGGGCGACGCAAAGGGCTGCAGCGTGGATGCTGGGAGCGGCATTCTGACCTCAGGGAATACGACAGGTGCAGTCACCGTCACCGTCACCGTTGCGGACAGCCGGAATTACACCGGGAAGAACGCGGAGATCACGGTCACCATCGCGGAAAAACTGATCGATTATGACCGGAAGCCGCTGACTGAAGTACCTGAAGGACTGAAAGCGATCGGAATTACAAGCGTTTCCGAAATCGAGCAGAGACTTCTGCTGAAACTGGAAGTCAGCGGGGAGCCGGCAAAAATCGAGCAGACGGTATTCTATGATGTGGAATTGAAAGTCAGCTTTGACGGAGGGAAAACCTGGGAGACCGCGACCGTGGACAATTTCCCGGAAAGCGGCCTGGAGGTCCGGCTGGATTATCCGGAAGGCACCGGGAAGGCCACACATGAATTCAGCGTCAGCCATATGTTTACCGTGGGAGAAAAAGCGGGACAAATGGAATATCCCGCTGTGAACCCAAAAGACGATGGACTTTATGTGAAACTGACGGGACTTTCGCCGGTAGCGATCGCCTGGCGCGAGATCGAAATGCCGGAACCCGAACCTGAACCGGAACCGGAGCGCCCGGGGATCGATTTCTTCCTTCTGCACGGGGACTGCGAGCTGCCCGCCACGGGCTTTTCCGCTCTCCGTCCGACGGTCCTGCCGGAGCAGCCGAAGGACCTGCGCTATGAGCCTGTGCGGATGCACCTGATGCTCCCGACGCTGGACCGGGACGTCGAACTGGTCACGATGCCGCGGGAGGGGAACTCCTGGGCGGCGGCCTGGCTGGGCTCGGATGCGGGCATCCTGGAAGGCAGCGCACTGCCGGGTGAGGGCGTCAGCGTCATCGCCGGCCACAACACGCTGAACAATACGGAATTCGGACCGTTCGCGATGCTGGCCACGCTTGAGGTCAACGATCTTATTGCGTCTGCTGATGATGAGGGATCTCTGAAGCTGTTCAGAGTATACGCTAATGATCTGTTGGAACCGGGAGAAATGGCCGCGCTGGCAGCGATTGCCGGACAGGAAGAAAATCCCCTGGTTTTGGTGACCTGTGAAAATGAATCGCCTGACGGCGGGTATCTCAACCGCCGTGTTATCTTCGCAAAACAGGTCCTATAAGATTCGGCACTTTCATCCGAGCTGTTGCCGGTAAATTGTCATTCTATCTGTAATAAAATATCCCGCGGCAAAAATCCGCGGGATATTCTTTTCCCGGTATTTTGAGGGGCCCTATTTTATTACTGAATTGTGACAATCATCAATGTCCGGCTATGCTAAAATAAATCTATTATGGAGAGGAAATTCAGGGCTGGAGAAACGGTATATCTCATAAGCGATCCACATGTTGTTGAAGAGGCAACTGTTGTTATGTACATATCCGGTTTTGTGACGGTTCGCTTTACCGGGAGAGAATGGGGAACACGGGTACGGGAAAACCGTCTTTACACTTCACGGGAAGAGGCGGAAGCTGCAGTCAGAGAATAATATTGTTCGCAGGTGTAACACCAGATAACGGGAGTAATGCCATTTATGGAAAATGAATTCACGATAAAATACCGGTTTCACTGGTGCGGACCGTGCCTAAAGGATGACGATACCAAAACAGAGACGATTATCCATTCTGACGGTACTGTACTGGCGCGGAATTATGATCATCACGGAGCCAATGGGCATTACCGTGTCATTGAACGTGCCGAAGGCTCTTTGCCCAGGGAAGACGCGGAACACCTGTATCAGGAGCTTATGGATCTGGTACAGCACCATGATGAGCAAATTTACTCGATTGAAGACGCAATTGCGGAAGCGGTTATAAAAGCACCAGGAATAAAAATTACTATTGATGCCGGCGTATCCAACGGGAATAATTACTGCGGCGGAATGATAGATGAGATGCTGAACAGAATAGATTTGAAATGGGTATCTGTTATCAGATCTGAGCAGCAAAATTGAAACGGGATTTTCCGAAAGGCGGAACTGATGGAAGGAAAAAAACTGAAGGTCTGCGCGAACTGCAAGAATACATTTGCAAAAGGGGACAAATACTGCCGTTATTGCGGAGCTCCGCTGGGGAAACCGGACTACATAGAAGAAGATTTCGCATGTATTTACGGCCCACCGCCGATGAAAAGAGTTCATGAATGCGCAGATTGCGGTTATTCCTGGGTGACGAATCTGATGATCGATGATGAAAAGTTTTGTCCGAAATGCGGAGGAGCCGCGCCTGTCAAAAGTGAAGAAGAATGGCTGTAGATATAAGAGATCTGAAACGTTCTCAGCTTGAGCGTCTTGCCAGGCATAGGGAGAGCTTACGGATGGAACCTCATCTTCACTGGCTTTTCTTTGAAATCACCAACCGATGCAACCTTCATTGCAGACATTGCGGCAGCAATTGTTCCACTAATGGGCAGTCTCTGACGCTCGAGAATATTGAAGCAGCCCTCAAGTCCGTGAGTCATGAAAAACCCATGATATGTGTGACCGGGGGAGAACCATTGCTGCATCCGGAATTTTTCGAAATTGCCGGATGCGTACGTTCCATGGGATTCTCCTGGGGCATTACGACCAACGCCACCCTGATTGATGAAGCAGCTGCGTCGAAGCTCAGAATGGCAGGAATGGGAACCGTATCCATCAGCCTTGACGGTATGGAACAGTCACATGACTCGCTCCGGCAGCAAAAAGGGGCATGGCGGCGTGCCATACGGGGATTGAAATGCCTTCAGAATGAGGGATTTGAACCGCAGGTGACGACAGTCGTGCACCAGGGAGACTTCGATGAACTCGAGCCTCTGTATGATCTGCTTTGCGAAATGGGAATCACCAGCTGGCGTCCGATTAATGTGGAACCTATCGGGCGGGCATGTGAATCAGACGGTCTTTTACTTCGTCCGGAGCAGTTTGCTGCTTTGATTAAATATATTCGCAACAAACGGTTTGATCAAAACTGTGACATGGAAGTTACTTTCGGGTGCTCACATTATCTGGGTATTGAACAGGAACGAATGGTACGTGATCATTACTTTCTCTGTGGCGCGGGAATCCTGACCGCCAGCGTCAGGTCCAATGGTGATATCTGCGCTTGTCTGGATATCGAGAACAGACAGGAATTAGTTCAGGGAAATATTAAAACAGACGATTTTATGGATGTCTGGAACAATCGCTTCCAGCCATTCAGACGGGACCGCACCGCTGATTGTTCCAAATGCATGGAATGTACTGAGCGTATTCTTTGCGGCGGAGACTCAACCCATACATGGGATTTTGAACAAAAGAAGCCTCTGCTGTGTTATCAGGATTATCATGTTTATTTATGAGTAAAAACTTATTAGATATTACATATAGCTAAACACGCAGCAAAATCGTGATTTGTCGATCTCTCAATTTATCGGAATTTGAGGAGGTATCTGCAATGGGAGTTGAACTGTCAATTCTTGGGATCAGGAAGATCAAAGACGAAGAAATAAAAGAGTTAACAGGAAAAACAAGAATCGAAATGGAAAAATGCAGATTCTTCCGGAATTTTTTTCCGCACGCTCCATATAATTCGTCGTATTGGACTTATTCTCATAAAGAAATTTTAATGGATGACAGTTATAAAAGTGTCATCCATATGTTCTCTCCCGTAAAAGACGCAGCCGGAGACATTGTTTACGTGATATGGGTTGAGAAGCTGGGTGGTTACCGACATAAGGATCCGTATGGTCGGGGAAAGATTGAACTGTTTTGGAAAGATGTTCATGATGTGGACTGGAAGCAGGCATTCCATGTAGTGCCGTATGGCGATATCAGTGATTACACTGACTGGGAACCATCGGTGTCGAATACCAGGAAAGAATTGGTTGCATTTATTTATGGATAAATTCCGATTTGCCAAGATGCGGATAGATCGGAGTTTGTCGGAGAGAAATAATCCTTACAATATGAAGAACAGGTATAGTTTCCCTCTTCGTCCCGAAGAAAACAGTTATGGTGAAATCGGAAAAACCATTCCTAACCATTTTGCCACCTTATCTGTACATCGAAAAAGGGTATAGATTTGGAGAAATATAATGGAAACATTGAATAAAGATTTCGTGATCGAAAATGGCGTGCTGAAAAAGTATCGTGGATATAATAATAATAATGTGGTCATTCCCGGAGCAGTGAAGATAATCGGTCAGGAAGCCTTCCGGAAATGTATTCATATCATAGATGTAACGCTTCCGGATGGTCTGATGGAGATCGGAGCACAGGCTTTTTCAGATTGCAGGCGCCTGAGATACATCAATTTT
>CAYWGX010000113.1:0-8636 GCA_964457635.1 uncultured Leptolinea sp. | reverse complement strand
CATAGCCCCCGGAACTCATGGCGCGGGAAAGTTATTCCCCGAGATAAAAGTATTCTGAATCCCGCGCCATAATGGATAAATGGTGAATGAGGTCCCAATTTTTAGAGTTTTTAGAGGTCCCCTAAGAAATAAGATAAAAAGATATAAAGATAAAATCCAAATATATAATGTCTAAAGTCTAATAAAAAGGAGGTGAGATGATAGATTTTGATAACAGACCCTGGGGACGGTGGGAAGAATATATCTTTGAACCGACCTACCGCGTAAAGCGCATCTTTGTCTTTCCGGGAAAACGTCTGAGCCTGCAGCGTCACAAACTCCGTGAGGAAACCTGGGTGATTGTAGAAGGCAGCGGCATCATGACACTCGGCGAGAAAAGCTTCCCCGTGAAAAAGGGGGATGTTTTGAGCATTCCCAAATATACCATCCATCGTATAGAAAACAACACCGAATCCGAACCGCTCGTCTTCATCGAAACCCAGATGGGCATTTGTCCGGAGGACGACATCGAACGTCTGGAAGACGATTACGGACGGGCTTAGGCTGAATCATGTAAACACAAAAAGAAGCATCCGACAGATGCTTCTTTTTGTGTGTCAAATCAGCGTAGTTTTATTCCTTTTTTTCGATTATCATTTTTGTGAACGAATTTTTTAACCCGGTATAATTCACCATCAGCCTCCGAAATCAATTCGTAGAACTGTTCATGATTTTCAGGATTGCCGTCTGCCTTTCCGTTACAGAGCGTGATTTTGATATTTTTGCGATTATCGCTCCATGGGAAGGTGTAGAGCTCCCTGTCATATGAAACTTTTTCCTCAGCATCCTTCAGAACCAGGAATTCATCCCCGCCATACCGGTAGATTAGACATTCCGGATATAGCTTCTTTAGGTTTTCTGCCGTTGCTTTCAGTATCTCATCCCCCACAATATGCCCATATTTATCATTGATGTTCTTAAAGTTATTGATATCCAGCATATATGCGCGCAGAGGAACTCCTCTCAATTTCTCTGCAAATTCCTCCAGCGCATAACGGTTTCCTAATCCGGTCAGCACATCCCGCCGGCTAATTTGTTCGAATTTTGCATTACTCTCTGAAAGCTTGATCGATTTTTCAGCCAAATGCAGCTGATAGTGGTACATTACAATCAGAGCTATGATGGAAATCAGAGCCAACACAATAAAATTGAAAATCTGGATCTTTGCTGCGCCGTCAAACATATACAAGACATGATACAACAGCAGATATGCACCACCCATCAAAACGATACTGACCCATGGTTTAAAGAGAAAAAAGCAGACAATAATCAGCTCAACCGCAAAAAAAGTAAGCATTTGTTCACCTACCACATAGTGTCTGTAATCGGATACAATTCCCCAGACGGTTAAAGCTGCGAAAAAGCTGATCTTGAAAAGCATGACTTTCCAGTGAGACAATTTCTCTTCCGCAAGCATTTTTCTCGAAAGAATCAGGCCAAAAATACAGGTACAAATACAAAAACCCACCATGTACAGACTGACTATTTCATGATGATTCAAATTGTTTGCGGCATTCATCGAAAGAAAAACGACGAAAGTGAGAATTTCAAAAAACAACACCGGCAGGGAAACCCGGCGGATGTTCGTTATGCAATCCCGGTCTATTTCTTTTTCAATCTCCGGAGTAATATTCGGAGATAAGTAATTTATAATTTTATAGAATAATTTCACAATATCACGGTTCCTCTATAAATCTTTGATGCTTATGATATCAATCAGTTGGCATTATAAATGAAGTAAAAAGAAAAGGAAAATAATTGATGACATATTTTATATACTCGTTTTACAGGATAAACAGATTATTTTCTTGTGCCTATTCCGTATTTATGATGAGGAAAAATCCATAAAAGTAATAAATATTCACGAATTTTATAAAAGCAGATTGACAAAAATCGGGCTTTGTGGTTTTATATAAGCAACTGAATATTGCAATTAAAGGATAGAGGCTCGGTTGTCAAGAGTAACTCCGGTGAAAGGCATCGCATAGCCGTTGCCGGATGCGAAAGGGGCCGCCGACGAAGGGAGGAAGCAGCGAACCCTCCCTGGGCAAACGGATAAGATCCGTTTGACTGTCGCAGTTGCGGAGAGCTATGAATTAATTGTTGGATTTTGCCGAAAGGCTGAATTCAGACGATTTCCCGGCCGATGCAATTGTATCGGCCGGGTTCTTTAATCCCAAAAGTTGCAGTAGAAGGAAATTTCATTTACAGGAGTAATCACATGAAAACCACTTCTATTTTCCGCGGTGCAGCTACCGCCCTTGTCACACCTCTCACCGCTTCCGGTGTAGATTATGAAGCTTTCGGACGCCTGATCGACTGGCAGATCGAAAGCGGCATCAATGCCCTGGTGATTGCCGGAACCACCGGCGAAGGTTCCACCCTTTCCGACGATGAACACCGCGAAGTGATGCGCTATGCCGCGCAGCGCAATGCCGGGCGTGTTCCGATGATCGCAGGAACCGGCTCCAATGACACCAATTATGCCATCAGCCTGTCACAGGAAGCCTGTGAACTGGGCTATGACGCGCTGCTCTGCGTGACCCCCTATTACAACAAAGCCACCCAGCGCGGGCTGATCGAAATGTACACTGCCATCGCCAACGCAGTTGACAAACCGCTGATCCTTTACAACGTACCCTCACGCACCGGTGTTAACATTGAGCCATCCACCTACGACGTCCTGGCAGACCATCCGAATATCACCGGCATCAAGGAAGCCAACGGCAACATCGCCAAGATCGTCGAGACAGCCGGGATCGTCAAAGGCCGCCTGGACATCTGGTCCGGCAATGATGACCAGATCACTCCGATCCTCGCCATGGGCGGTGCCGGCGTGATCTCCGTCCTTTCCAATGTCATGCCGAGCCAGACAGTTGACATCTGCACCCGCTTCTTCAACGGTGACATCGAAGGCAGTGCCGACCTGCAGTGCGAGCTGATGCCGCTCATCAAAGCGCTCTTCTGCGAGGTCAACCCGATTCCGGTCAAAGCCGCAATGGCTGCCATGGGGTATTGTGAAAACTACGTTCGCCTGCCGCTGACCCCGATGGAAAGCGCTCACGAACAACAATTGCTGAACATTATGCGCGGTCACGGTCTGATCGCATAGGAGTAAAATCATGAAAATTCTTGTACACGGTGCCGGCGGACACATGGGACAGGTAGTCTGCCGCATGGCTGAAGAAGGAAAATACGGAGCCAGACTGATGGCCCAGGTGAGTCCGGAATTCAGCTCCAACCCTTCGAATGACGTTTATACAAGCCTCAGCGAGTTTGAAGACGACGTTGATGTTGTGGTCGATTTTTCCAATCACACCTCGACAAAATCCCTCCTGGATTACTGCATTGAAAGGAAGTTCCCGGTCGTCATCGCAACCACCGGACAGACCCGGGCAGAAAAAGACTTGATCGCAGAAGCAGCGAAACAGATCCCGGTCTTCTTCTCCGCCAACATGTCCGTCGGGATCGCAGTCCTTGCGGAAATCGCCCGCAAAACCGCAGCGGTATTCCCGGATGCCGACATCGAAATCGTGGAAAAACATCACAACCGCAAGATGGATGTACCCAGCGGCACTGCACTGCTGCTGGCCAATGCCATCCACGAGGCCCGCACCGATGCCGAGTTCGTCATCGGGCGTCATGAAAACGGCAGACGCCGCCATCAGGAAATCGGTATCCATTCACTGCGTCTTGGCAACGAAGTCGGCACACACGAGATCATCATCACCAACGGCAATGAAACCATCACGCTCAGGCATGAAGCGGAAAACCGCGCTCTCTTTGCCGAAGGCGCCCTGAAAGCTGCCGCTTTCCTGGTAGGGAAAGAACCAGGTTTGTATAACATGAAGGACCTCTTAGAAAAATAAGAAATCAGAAATATGAAATCTGAAATCAGAAATGCACAGAAGGTGTCCCGAGAGGCACTCATCGCACTTTTCTGAAAAGATTCAAAAACAACGAAGGACGTAAACATGATGAATGCACAGGAGATCATCAATTATATCGGCAGCGCGGAAAAGAAAACACCGGTCAAGCTTTATGTGAAAGAGTCCGCCCCCATCGACTGGGGCAGTGCCAGGGTTTTCGGTACCGGAGACAAGATCGTTTTCGGAGAATGGAAAAAACTGGAGCCGATCCTGAATGCAAACGAAGACAAGATCGCTGATATCGTCATCGAAAATGACCGCCGGAACAGTGCCATCCCGATGCTGGATATGAAAGATATCCCGGCGCGTATCGAACCCGGAGCCATCATCCGGGAACAGGTTGAGATCGGGCCGAATGCCGTCATCATGATGGGCGCGATCCTAAACATCGGCGCTGTCGTCGGTGAAGGCACCATGATCGACATGGGAGCCGTCCTCGGCGGACGTGCGACCGTCGGCAAACACTGCCATGTGGGTGCCGGAGCCGTCCTTGCCGGTGTGATCGAGCCCGCATCCGCCACCCCGGTCATCGTGGAAGACAACGTGCTGATCGGCGCCAATGCCGTGGTCATCGAGGGTGTGCACATCGGTGAGAATGCCGTGGTAGCTGCCGGTGCTGTCGTCATCGAAGATGTTCCCGCAAACATAGTCGTCGCCGGCTGTCCTGCCCGCATCATCAAGGAAAAAGATGCCGGCACCTCGCAGAAAACCGCACTGGAATCCATGCTGCGAAAACTTTAGAAAATGAAGAAGGAAGAAGTAAGAATGAAGAAAACACTTCCATTTTCTTACGAACAGATACAGGACTGGGCAGGTAAATACCCTACTCCTTTCTATGTCTATGACGAAGCAGGGATCCGGGACACCGTCAGGGCTGTCAATGATGCTTTTGCCTGGAATCCCGGATTCCGGGAATATTTTGCCGTCAAGGCCACACCGACTCCCGCCATTCTGCGCATTATGAAGGATATGAACTGCGGGGCGGACTGCTCTTCCATCCCGGAGATCCTGTTGGCAAAAGGCAGCGGCATCAGCGGGCAGCGCATCATGTTCACCTCCAACGAGACCTCAGCCGCCGAATACCGCACCGCGAAGGAAGCCGGTGCCATCATCAACCTGGATGACCTGACCCAGGTCGAGAATCTGGAAAAATCCTGCGGGATCCCGGAAACGGTCTGCTGCCGCTACAACCCCGGAGAATTCCGCTATGCAACCAATGCCATTCTGGGACACATGTATGACACCAAATTCGGCATGAAAAAAGATCAGCTTTTTGAAGCACTCAGGCTCCTCAAAGAGAAAGGTGCGAAGAAATTCGGGCTCCATGCCATGCTGGCTTCCTGCTCCCTGGAACAGGGCTATTATCCGGCGCTGGCAAAAGAACTTTTCGGGCTGGTTCTCGAGATCCGGGAAACCCTCGGCATTACCCTTTCTTTTGTCGACATGGCCGGCGGCATCGGGATCCCCTACAAGCCGGAAGAAAAAGCGATTGATATCGCTGAGGCGGGGAAAGGTGTCCGCCGGGTTTATGAGGAAATGCTGCGGGCAAACGGCATTGAGCTGTCGATCTTCACCGAAATGGGCCGCTTTGTCACCGGACCGCACGGTTACCTGCTGACCACCGTAGTCGGAAAGAAACACATCTGGAAGGAATATGTCGGGGTGGATTCCTCCCCGGCGGACCTGATGCGCCCGGCCATGTACGGAGCCTACCATCACATCACAGTCGCAGGAAAGGCTGATGAGACGGAAACTGAAACTGTGGATGTAGTCGGTGCGTTATGCGAGAACAATGACAAATTTGCCGTTGACCGTCCGCTGCCCCACACGGAGATCGGAGATATTCTGGTGATCCACGATGCAGGTGCTCACGGCCATGCTATGGGGTACAACTATAATGGCCGGCTGCGCTGTGCGGAGTATCTGATGCACCCGGACGGGAACCTTCAGCTCATCCGCCGCGCACAGACGATCGCAGATTATTTCGCTACCCTGGACGTGGACGAGGAATTCAGCAGTAAGGAGTAATGAGTAAGGAGTATTGAGAATTAAGCAGAAAAATTCGTACTCCTTACTCCTTCCATTTCTATGAACACCTTCGAAAGAGCACAAACATACGCATCAAAACTTTACTCCATTCGTGAGCATATCCACCGGTATCCGGAGCTGGGAAACCGGGAATATCAAACCGCGGAGCTGGTGGAAAAAACCCTGCAAGTCCTCGGTATTGAAACCCGGCGCGTGACGGAAACCGGCATTATCGGCACGCTGAAGGGCGGACTTCCCGGACCGACCGCGGCTTTGCGTGCCGACATGGACGCTCTGCCAGTCACAGAAGACAGCGGAGCCGAATTTGCCTCGGAAACACCCGGCATTATGCATGCCTGCGGACACGACGTCCACACCGCGGCAGCCCTCGGTGCAGCCATGCTGCTGGCTGAACACCGCGAAACGCTGCCCGGAACCGTGAAATTCTTCTTCCAGCCGGACGAGGAAGGGAACGGCGGAGCACGCCGCATGATCGCAGCGGGATGCATGGAGGGTGTCGACGTGGTCTTCGGCGCTCACGTGGCACCGGACCTGCCCGCGGGGATGATCGGCGTACGGTACGGCAAATTCTATGCCGCCTCCGATATGTTCACGGTCACCGTCCGCGGACGTTCCGCTCACGGAGCAAAGCCGGAAGAGGGGATCGACGCCCTGGCAGCCGCCGCAGTCATGATCAATGAGCTGCGCTTACTCCCCACCCGCTATATCGCGGACCCCGCTGTGCTTTCCATCGGGAGTTTTCACGCCGGGACAGCGCGGAACATCATTGCCGATACTGCTGAATTCTCCGGCATCATGCGCACACTCGGCCCCGATGACCGCACAACCCTGAAGCATGTCTTCCGGGAAACCATCGAATACCTTTCCGCCCAATACGGCACCACTGCGGAGATCAACATCATCGAAAGCTATGCCGGCGTGGTCAACAGCGAAGCGGAGACCCGCCATGTACAGCAGACCGCGGAAGCCTTATTCGGCCCAGAGAACGTCCGCATATTGGACCGCCCGACCATGACCACCGAGGACTTCGGATACTTTATCGATGCCGCCAAAGGCTCCTTCTTCCACATCGGCGCCGGCTGCAGCGCACCGCTCCATAACCCGAAGTTCATCCCCGAACCGCTCACGATTCTCCGCCTTGCCGCACTGCATGCTGATATAATAGAGCGGTATATTCAGGGATCAGGTGCCAGGAGCCAGGAACCAGATGAAAATGAACGATAAGATCAAACCGGTACATCCTGAATTCAACCTCTTTTGACAGAAAGCTGTAATCATATGAAAACCATCGCTTTAAAATTCGGCGGAACCTCCATGGCTGATGCCAGCCAGATCCGCAAAGTCACCGCCATCATCAAACAATCCCAGCACCGGCGCTATGTCGTCGTCTCCGCACCCGGGAAACGCAGCCCCGATGACACCAAAGTCACCGACCTGCTTTACCAATGCTACAACGCCGCGGTAAACGGCGAAGATTTTGAACCGGCTCTGGGAAAGATCCGGGAGCGCTTCGCCGAGATCATCCGCGACCTGGAACTGAACTTCGACCTTGAGAGTGAAATCGAAACCATCCGCAAACACCTGCAGGTCAGCCCGGAGAAGGATTACATGGCCAGCCGGGGTGAATACCTGAGCGCCAAAGTCTTTGCCTGCCATCTGGGATACAAATTCATTGACGCAGCCGACTACATCCACTTCAATGAAAACGGCACGCTGAACTTCCAGAAGACCAAAGAAGACCTGAAAAAGGTCCTCACCGTCACCTTCCGCGCGGTCCTGCCGGGATTTTACGGTTCGCTGCCCAACGGGAAGATCCATACCTTCTCCCGCGGCGGTTCAGACGTCACCGGGTCCATCGTCGCTCGGGCGGTCCACGCCGATATTTATGAGAACTGGACCGATGTTTCCGGCATGATGGCGGCTGACCCGCGCATCGTGGAAAACCCGCGCCAGATCCGCATCATCACCTACCGGGAACTTCGCGAGCTTTCCTACATGGGTGCGACGGTTCTGCACGAAGACGCGGTCTTCCCCGTCCAGCAGGCGAACATCTCCATCAACATCCGCAACACCAACGATCCGGAAGACCCCGGTACCCTCATCATCCCGCATCTGCCGGAAAATGCCGACCCGGGCAGCGTCACCGGCATCGCCGGGCACAAGGGCTTCAGCTCCATCCTGATCGAAAAGGATCTGATGAACAGCGAAGTCGGCTTCACCGCCAAGATCCTCAACATCATCGCCGCCCACGGCCTCTCCTTTGAGCATTTGCCCTCCGGGATCGACACCATGTCCCTGATTCTGCGCACGGAAGACCTTGAACCGGTCCGCGACCAGGTTTTGGCGGAGATCCAGGAAGCCGTCCAGCCGGACACCCTTTATGTGGAAGACGGAATCGCTCTCGTCGCCATCGTGGGTCAGGGGATGGCCTATTATAAGGGTATTGCCGCCCGCATTTTCCAGGCCATCACCGATGCCAATGTCAACATCCGCATGATCGACCAGGGCTCCAGCGAGCTGAACATCATCGTCGGTGTCGCGGAAGAGGACTACGAGGCCGCCATCCGCAGCATCTACAGCGCAGTGATCGAGAAGAAATAAGGCAAGGAAGCACACGGG
>CAYWGX010000112.1:0-8669 GCA_964457635.1 uncultured Leptolinea sp. | reverse complement strand
TGTAGAAGGTGTCCTGCATGTCGCGCGCCGGATGATAGTGCGGGATGTTCAGGAGCTCAAAGTTGTATTCGTCGGTCTCCACTTCCGGGGTACGGAAGGTCTGGAATCCCATGTGCGCCAGAACGTCGAGGATCTCGCGCATGTTCTGGTTCGCCGGATGCAGACGTCCCGGGTTCGGACGGCGTCCGGGGAGCGTGATGTCCAGTTTTTCACTTTCGAGAGAAGCTGCCAGTGCCTTTTCATGCAGGGATGCGTGGCGGGCTTCCATTGCCTCTTCCAGGTGCTGGCGGACTTTGTTTGCCGCCTGTCCCAGCTTTGGCCGGTCCTCTTTCGAGGCTTCCTTCATCTTGCTGAAGACCTGCTGAACGACGGAGGATTTGCCCAGCCGCTGTGTTTTCCACTGCTGGAGGGCTCCTTCATCGAGCGCAGTATCGAGCGCAGCAAGTGATTCGATCTCGAACACTTCCAACGCTTCAAATAAATTCATATCTGCCATATATCTTTCCTTAAAAAAATACCGTCCCCTATGAGGGACGGAAGTTTCCGCGGTACCACCCTGATTGACTCACTGATGTGAGCCCGCTCATTCGTCATTAACGCTGACATACGGCCCGAACTACTGTCCGTAAGGGGTTCCCCCGGGCGGCTCGGGAGCGAACTTCGGCTGCTGCTTTCATCGGGAGGGTCTCAGTCTATCGCCCTCACCGTCCCTGTATGTGCCTGACAGCTTACTTTTCTCCGTCATTGCCTTTCCGAACTCTCATTATACATCGGAACTTGCCACGTTTTTGAATATACGTGACGAGAAATATATTAATTGGCTTGTTTATTTCTTTGTTGGAGAACTGAAACTAACGTTTTATATCTGCTTGATGAATATAGAAGATTTCTGGCTGTCGAGAATGGTTTAGATCGGCCTCTCTCCCATGCTTCTACTGTTCCCTCATCTCGAAATCGGTATCTTCATCGATCATGTGGAGCATGATCTCGGCAAATTTCGGGTCAAATTGGGAGCCGCTGCAGCGTATGATCTCCTTCCGCACCGCATCCTGCGGCAAAGCATCCCGGTAGCTTCTGCGGCTGGTCATGGCATCATAGGCATCCGCGACAGCGATGATTCGGGCTTCCTCCGGTATCTCCTTACCCGCCAGACCGTCCGGATAGCCGTTCCCGTCATAGCGCTCATGGTGCCATCTGGCGCCGGTATAAAGCGCGGGCATCTCTTCGATGTTCTGCAGGATCTTTCCGCCCACTTTCGGATGGGTCTTGATGACATTATATTCATCCGTGCTGAGTTTCCCGGGTTTGTTGATGACGGCATCCGGCACACCGATCTTGCCGATGTCGTGCAGCAGCGCCATCATGTAGATCTCGTCCTGCTGTTTGATAGTATAGCCGTATCTGCGTCCGATTTCCTTTGAATATTGCGCAACGCGTGCCGAATGGCCGTTGGTGTAAGGGTCCTTGGCATCAATGGTCTCTGCGAGCGTACGGACCACATGCATGGAGATCTTCTCGTTTTCATGGGCTTTCCGCTGGACTGCTTCAGCCATGTTCCGCTGCAGCTGGACAAGCTCGACCGCATGATGGACACGCAGGTTCAGAATTTCCGGCATAAAAGGTTTCCGGATAAAATCCATTGCTCCAAGTGCGAGACATTGAGCGGCAATGTCTTCATCACCGTCGCGGGTGAGGATGATGACAGGGATATGCCTTTCGGGGTCGATCTTTCCTCGCAGTTGCCGCAGGGTCTCCACACCCTTTTTTGCCCGGGGTAGGGAAGCGTCCAGCAGGATCAGGTCGGGTTTTTGCAGCCTTACCAGTTCGAGGAGCATTGTTCCGTTGTTGATAACGGTCACATTCATGTTGTGACGGCCCAAAATATCTTCAGTCTGCCTCAAAATGCTGTCGTCGTCATCGACGACGATCACGGAATATTTTCCCTGACCACTGCTGTCAAGGTCATTATGTTTTTTCAGCTGTACCTGACCTGCCTCATAGGTGACCTCTGTTTTTTCGGAATAGGGTGTCTCTTTCCATTTTTTCAGCAGTCTGGTGAGAACACGGTCTACATCATATTCCTGGATCTCCGGCAGCAACAGAAACAGCTGATTTTCGCCGCATTCCATCATCACATCGCTGTTCCGCAGAGAATTCTGCATCAGCTTGCGGAACTGCATCATGATCTCAGTGTTCTCAATTTCGGAGATGGCTGTGGTGGTTTTGACGGTAAACAGTACCCGGAAGGCTACGGAATGATAGCGGTCCATATAGCGGACCATGTAACGGTAAATGCTGCCGAACACATCATTCCCCATCCACATCGCGTTGGGAGACTCGTTTCTCTCTTCGAGGATCGAAGTGAGCGTTTCCAGATCCATGAAGTGTTTCGGATCCCGCTCATTGAATTCATGGCGACTGTACAGTTTGCAGCTGTGTTTCCCATTTTGTTTGACGAAATAAAGCGCCTGATCCGCAAGGTGGAAGAGTTTCTCATAATCTCTCCCGTAAGCAGGTACAGCCACGGCACCTGCGGACACACCCAGCGGGATCGGCTGGTGATCCCCGAGCAGCTTATGGGTTTTGAGAAGATAATCTTCGTTGATTTGTTCAGTAAAATGACGGAGTTCTTCCTCTGTTTCCATGTTCTTGATAAAAAGGATGAACTCATCACCGCCGATTCGTCCGATTTCGGCTTCGTGAGTCAAATCTTTCCGCAGCAGGTTGGCAAACATGATCAGCACACGGTCACCGATGTCATGCCCGAAAATGTCGTTGATGGACTTGAACGAATCCAGGTCCAGCACACACAGCAGGCCTTTCTCCTTTTGACAGAGTTCTGAAATGTTCCCTTCGGACGCGGTTTTGTTCAGCAGCCCGGTCAGCGGGTCTGTACGGGCATCTCTTTCATATTCCTGGAGTTTTTTCTGGATGTCAAGCGTTTTCTGGATGCGGCTGACCAACACTTCCGGATCAAAAGGCTTGCGGATAAAGTCAATTGCACCGGCTTCCAGGCCCTTGGTTTCCAGTTCCTGATGATCGTCGGAGGTAAGGAAAATGACGGGGACTTCCTTCCCCGGGATCATGATCAGCTTGAGCAGTTTCATGGTCTCAAATCCGTCGAG
The DNA here is from genome assembly GCA_964457635.1 of uncultured Leptolinea sp. Classification (GTDB taxonomy): domain Bacteria; phylum Chloroflexota; class Anaerolineae; order Anaerolineales; family Anaerolineaceae; genus Flexilinea. The sequence goes on along the minus strand of CAYWGX010000112.1, from coordinate 5,544 downwards.
GTCGGGCAGGTCAATGTCCATCAGGATCAGGTCCGGAAAGCCGTCTTTTCTAACATGATCCAGCAGGGCTCTGCCTGATTTCATGGTCATGACGTCTTTTCCGGCGTTTCCGAGTATGGTTCCGGCTGTTTCGAGGTTGTTTTCGTCCTCGTCAACGATGATTATCCGCTCCGGCATGTTAATTTCTCCAGAATTCAGTTCTTTGTCAGGTCTTCTATTATTTTACCGCGAAATTGGCCAGTCCGGGTAAAATATTCGCCTTGTTCAATGTTTTGTTCCCGTGAGGTGCTGTTCAAAACCCATCCACTTTTTCTCCCGTTCCCTGTCTTCGGAGAGGAATGATTTCAATAAGCGAAATGCCGCTGCAATCAAGAGGATCGTTAACAGCACACAGAGGATCAATTTTCCGGACATCAATCTGTCACGGCTCGTTTCGTAGTTTTCGCAGATGGTCTGCCATGAAAAGCTCATGGCTGACGGCAAAGTTTCCCGTGACGGTCATGCCCGCAGTCACATCTGACGCCGCCACAGCACCAAGCGTGATCCTGCTCCCGTTCCCGATTTTTACTTCACTGGAGACAGTGGCATTGGGACCGACCCAGACATCATCCCCGATTTCCGCCGAACCGCAGACACAGGCGGAGGCAGCGATGAGGCTGCGCTGCCCGATGTGAGAGCCGTGTGCGATGTGGACAAGACTCTCGATTTTTGTGTCATTCCCGATGCGGGTCTCGTGCCAGGGGAAGAGCGAGCGGGAAACATTGCAGTTGTACTGGATCTCCACCCGGTCGCCGATTACCAGTCCGCCCCGGTGTTCCACTCCAAGCATGCCTTCTATCCCCATGCGCATGAATTCCAGCCCGCTGCCGCCGAGCACCGTCCCGGAACTGATGATGCAGTCGGCACCGATTCTTGTCCGTCCGTAGATGATCACGCCGGCTTCGATGAGCGTGTTGGCCCCGATGGTGACGTTATACGGATTGATGATGGCACGGGAATCGATTTGGGCGGTTGGATCAATGGATGATGGTTTGTCCTGCCCGACATAACGCTCTGCCCATTCGGGGGCGCAGAGCCGGTTATGCAGTTCAAAGAAATCGATGCGCAGATTCGGAACAACGCAGAATCCCCGTTTGCTGTCAGCCTTCAGGGCTTGTTCTGCCAGTTCCGGCGGGATCAGTACACAGGAAATATCGGGGTTCTTCAGTGCCATGCGCAGGAATTTTGCATTCCCGCAGAATGTCAGCAGCGGAATGCCCGCCTGTGCGCTGCACAGTCCGAGACTGGCAAATTTGCCTTCCCGGAGCAGGCTCCAGTCTTCTTTGACGATTTCGGATAAACGGATCAATCCCATAATTCTTCGACCTTTCCGAAGCGGATGGCATGCTCATCTGCCAGTTCTTTGATGCGCAGCAGAAAGTCCCGTGCTCCGAAGCCTTCTCCATGATTGACAAATGCTGACAGATTTTCAAAATCATGATAGAAGGGTTTCGCACGGTGATAGCGCTCCATGGATTCTGTGTTCAGATAGAGATGGATCGGATGGAAGTTGTAGATGCAAAGTCCGCTGCCGGCAGCTTTCATATGCGCTTCCGGGGAGGGATGATTTTCTTCCAGTGCCCAGGCATCATCTTCATAGAAAAAGGGCAGCCGTTTGAGCCCGCTGAAGTGGCGGAAGGGCTGAAGGGGAATGCCGGAGGAAAAGGGGATGAACAGGTTCATATCCGCCTTGAATCCCATTTCCTGTGCGGTGACAAGGATCGGTGTGGCGTCAACCAACGCATGGCAGCGGATGATTTTCGCCTCCGGAACCAGCTCGTGCATTTCTTCCAGGGTCTCGCGATAGCTTTTCCCGCTCTCCCTATTCAGCTGCGGCAGGAAGTTCGGATGGATCCCCAGCGTAAAGAGCGGATGGTACCGCAGCATTCCGAGCATCGGTGTATTGTTGGTGACGAACAGGCAAACCGGGATGTCCAGCTTTTCAACGAGGGTGACGGTGTCGGCCAGAACGTCATCATTCGCCCAGTCCATGTCCATCGTGATAAAAATCGTTTTCTTCATCTTCATTCTTCATTCATAATTCTTCATTAGGCATGAAGATTTCGTCCAGCCCGCGCATGATATAGCCTTCTTTGTAGGCAAAATGCGGCTCGATGGGCTCTCCCAGCAGGTATTTGCGGATCATGATGTCCGGCTCGTTGTAACCCACCATGGCGCGGAAGGATGAGGTACCGGAGTAGCGCGGGTTGATTTCGAAAACATAACATTTCCCGTCCACAAAGCGCAGCTGGATGTTGATGGCACTGCGGGCTCCCAGCTGAAGTGCGATCTGCTCGCATTGGGAGGTGACTTCCGGGAAGCGTCCAATCTGCCCCTGGGAAATGCCGTTGGAGATCACCAGCATTTCATCGCTGCAGCGGCTGCGGATCTTCAGCCGGTTGGAAAGAGCGGTCATGATGTTCTTCTTCACCGCGATGGAATTGATCAGGTTTCCTTCCATGTCGTTCAGCACACCGACAGTATATTCACAGTCGGCATTCCCCACATACTCCTGCACGATGAACTCGGAGTAGATGTGCAGCATCCAGGTGCCGAACAGCTGCAGTTCTTCCGCGTCCTGGGCGATATAGGCATTGGCGGAACCACCTCCCCCGATGGAAGGCTTGAGCACCACCGGGAATTTTGTGATCTTTTGCAGATCTGCTGTTTCCCGGATCGTCACGGAAGCCGGATGTGCGAAACCGTGAGCGTCGAGCCAGGCCATGGTCTGTGATTTGTCCATACAGGTGTCGATGACCTCTTTGGTGTTCATGGGCAGGAAGATGCCGGATGCCCGGACTTCGTCCTGGACTGCACTGATCTTTTTCAGCTCCGGTTCGGAGCCGGTGAAAAGTGCCTGCACGCCCTCTTCCCGGCAGACCTGAAGCAGTTTTTCGATATAATTCGGATCGGAGGCCGGCGGCAGGATGCGCTTTTGGTCCACCAGAAACAGTCCCTTGGAGATGGGCGTGATGTCCGCTCCGATCAGATAATAATTTTTCTCGGACATCTTCAGGGCTTTTACCAGCTGTTCGCCGTTGCCGCCCCCTCCGACGCCCGTCACCATCACACGAATTCGTTCCATGTTAATCTTTCTCCTGTGTAAGTAGTATATCATGAAGAACGGGATATAGGAGATAGGGAACGGATAAATAAGAAATCAGAAATTCAGAAATTCTTATCAAAATGAAGAAGTAAGATTGAAAAAGGGACAGGAGCAGGCAGTCAGGAGCCGGGGCGTTAATAATAACGAAAATTGATGACCAAAAGGACATGCATAAAAGAATGAAGAAAAAAGTTGGCAGTTAGAAGTTGTTAAGACATAAGGAACCGAGCCAGACAGGTTTCAGGTGGCAGACAGAAGGCAGGATTTAGGATATTAAATACGGATATTGTATTTCCGAATATATGAAATGTCAAAAACCAGAATTCTCATATCCTGATTTCTTATTTCGAAATCAGGTCCAGTCCCAGGGCGGTCTCCACCCTACGATCGTAAAGCGTCATCTCGAGAATCGCGAGGCTCTTGCGCCGCACCACCTTCTTGATTCGATTCTCATAGCCCCGCAGCGGACCGGAAATCACCCTCACCCGCTCCCCGTCCAGATAGCCGCTGGAGGACTCAATGATGTCATTCTTCCCCAGCATGTCTGTCAGGAAATATTCTTCCTCTGCATAGATCGGACTGAAGAATTCGCCTGTCTGCAGGATGATCTTTTTCCCCGGATAGCGGCGCAGACATTTTGCAAAATCATCGATATGATCTGTTTCTATGAAGACGTAGGAGGGAAAGAGCAGCTTGTTTACAAACATACTGACGCCCCTGTGGATCTCCCGCTTGCGCCGATAAGGCACGATGCAGCGAGTGTATAACGGACGCTCGATATGATCGTTGATCATGTTTCGAGTCCTCTCCTCGGCTCCCCCTATTGTCCAAAGCACATACCACATAAGGGCTTTTCTCTCTCCAATTTCAGTAAAAAGAGATACAGTCCCATCATTCGCCGCTGCGAAATAAGGACGCTGCAGGTAAATGTAACAATATTTATATATTGTTACATTCATTCTCGTATTTTACCACGGATTCATAAAACAGCAGATTTAAATTATAAATTCATCAATCAATGTATTATCTCGGAAATTATATCTATTTTCACCTTAAATAGCATTTCATTAAATGATACATTATATAAAGATTGTTGCATTTGTTTCTTATTTTCCCGATACTACAGACATAACATGATAATAAGACCGGTTTCCGGACCGTTCAGAATTCTGCAAAACCCCGTCTCTTCGGGGCTAACTATTTCCGGCACTGCCGGTATCAAACTATCAGCATCAAAAGGAGATTACGTTATGGCTAAAACAGACCCCATTCGCGACAGAAAAGACATGAGAAGACTCGTGAAGTACTTCGAGGATAAGAAAGAGCTCCGCAACTGTGCCTTGGTGGTCGTCGGATATGCCACCGCCCTGCGCATCACCGACGAGCTCAACTTGACCTGGGAAGACGTCTATGACTTCGGGAAGCAATGCTTCAAGATCCATATTGATGTTACGGAGCAGAAAACAAAGAAACAAAGACAGATCAGGATCAACCGTGCTGTCGAGGATATCCTGACCAGGCTGATGAAGGCGATCCGGAAACAGAAGGGGGTTCTCTCCCCGAAGGATTACATCTTCTCCAACGGCAGGCAGAATGGGAAGCATATTTCCCGTGTACAGGCATGGCGGATCCTCAAAAAAGCTGTGAAAGAGCTGAAAATCGAAGGAAATATCGCCTGCCACTCGCTGCGGAAGTCCTTCGGATACTATGCGTGGAAATTCCTGAACGTATCCTCAAACCTGCTCATGAGTATCTTCAATCACAGTACATTTGAAGTAACAAAGAATTATCTCGGTATTGACCAGGACGAAAAAGATGAGGTCTATTTAAGAGTAATCGCATAAAACGGGCTGAAGATCCCGGATTTTCGCGCTGATTTTCTGTATTTTTCCATTTTTCGCACGTTGGTGAACTCCCGCGTGTTCTTTGTTGTGCAGGATGGAGTCAGATTCCTGCAAGGAGTCTGATTTCAGATCAAGCGGAACAGATTTTGGTTCGTAAGGAATCAGACTCCCTGTGGAAATCTGACTTCCACCCTGTAATTGGATGTATAATAGACCCTATGGAAAAAGAACGACTCATCAATCCCGCAGCGGGGATCGGCGATGACCGCGTTGACCAGGCCCTGCGGCCGAAGCGGCTTTCGGAAGTCACCGGTCAGGACCAGGTCCGCGAAAATCTGGCGATCCTGCTCTCCGCGGCCCAGAAACGCGGTGAACCGCTGGATCACGTCCTGTTTTACGGTCCTCCGGGGCTGGGGAAGACTACCCTCGCCCATGTGATGGCCAACGAGATGGGCGTCTCCATCAAGATCACCGCCGGCCCTGCCATTGAAAAGGCCGGTGACCTGGCCGCGATCCTTTCCAACCTGCACGAGGGCGACATCCTCTTCATCGACG
>CAYWGX010000111.1:0-8700 GCA_964457635.1 uncultured Leptolinea sp. | reverse complement strand
GGTCGAAGTCGGACATGGACTGGGTCGGGTGATCCACGTCGCACTGCAGGTTGACCAGGGTCGGGCGCTGTTCCAGAACGCCGTTGTGATAGCCTTCGTCGACGGCATCCATGAAGGTCTTCTGGTATTTGTGGCCTTCACCGATGAACATGTCATCGCGGATGCCGATCACGTCAGCCATGAAGGAGACCATGTTGGCGGTCTCGCGGACGGTCTCACCATGGGCGATCTGGGATTTCTTTTCGTCCAGGTCATTGAGGGTCCGCCCCAGCAGGTTGCGGGCAGAGGCGAAGGAAAAACGGGTGCGGGTAGAATTGTCACGGAAGACGGAGATCGCCAGGCCGGAATCCCAGACGCGGCAGCTCTTGTTCCGTTCGCGCAGGTCGCGGAGGGCATCCGCAACCGTGAAGATGGCGTCGATCTCGTCATCAGTCTTGTCCCATGTCCAATAAAAGTCATTATTGTACATGTTGTTGATGTTCAGCTTCTCAAGATGATTTGCAAGTTCTAAAGCCTTAGACATTTTAACTCCTAACTACTAACTACTAACTATTTAATATCGTTATTCGTCTTTCCGCCGCGATAGACAGTCACATCCTCATCGCCCTTGCCCTTGTAGAGCATCGGGACAGCCGCATAAACAGCCGCGCAGGTGACCAGGTCCTGTTTCCAGGTGATCTCATTCGGGGCATGGGCCTGGGATTCGGCACCCGGGCCGAAGCCTACGCAGGGGATGCCGTAGCGTCCCTGGATGGAGACACCGTTTGTGGAGAAGGTCCACTTGTCGACCAGCGGGCGGTGGCGGAGGTGCATGGCGCCTTCCGCACCGATGCGTTCTTCACCGAACATGGCTTTGTGGGAATCCACCAGCGCCTGAACGTGCGGTGCGGTCTCCTTGTTGATCCAGGTCGGGAAGTAGCATTCGGTCTCATAGACCAGGCCTGTCCATGCCGGGCGGTCATACATGTACATGGAGACTTTCACGTCGTCGCCGTATTTCTTGCAGGCGGGCAGATCACGGATCTCCTGCAGGCAGGAGTCCCAGGTCTCACCGGCGGTCATGCGGCGGTCAATGGAAATCGCGCAGGAGTCGGCTACCGCGCAGCGGGACGGGGATGTGTAGAAGATTTGGGAAACGGTGCAGGTACCGCGTCCGAGGAAGCGGGCATCTTCCCAGTGATCCGGGTTATATTTCGGGTCCAGCATCTTGACGAGACCCTTGATTTCGGTACCGTCTTCTGCGTCGTTGGCGTTGAGGTCGCGGACGTTTTCGATGATCTCAGCCATCTTGTAAATCGCGTTGTCACCGCGTTCCGGTGCGGAACCGTGACAGGAAACACCATGGACATCCACGCGGATCTCCATGCGGCCGCGGTGACCGCGGTAGATGCCGCCGTCTGTCGGTTCGGTGGAGATGACGAATTCCGGTGTGATGCCGTCTTCATTATGGATGTACTGCCAGCAGAGGCCGTCACAGTCTTCTTCCTGAACAGAACCGACGATAAGAATCTTCGTGCCTTCCGGGATCAGGTTCAGGTCTTTCATGATCCTTGCACCATAGACCGCAGAAGCCAGTCCGCCTTCCTGGTCGGAACCGCCGCGTCCGCCAATCTCAGTTTCGTTTTCATAGCCCTTGTAGGGGTCAAATTTCCAGTTTTCGATGTTGCCGATACCCACGGTATCGATATGGCTGTCGATGGCGATGATGCGCTCCCCTTCGCCCATCCAGCCGAGGACATTGCCCTGAGGGTCGATCTCGACCTTGTCAAAGTCCAGTTTCTTCATCTCTTCCGCGATGCGGTGGATCACGCCCTTTTCCTCACAGCTTTCTGAGGGAATGGCGATCATGTCCCGCAGGAACGCGGTCATCGCCGGACCGTAATCCTGGGCTGCCTTTTTGATTGCATCAAAATCCATGTCAAATCCTCCCGTTTGATGTCAGCGTTTTTTTTATCAATTCAAACTTGTTCTTCAATGAACAGCATATGCGGTGAAATTGTGAGCGGAAGAAGTATCCTTCACTTCTCATTCCTCACTCCTAATTTCTCACTTAATTTATACCTGATTTTTAATTGTCTGACAATAGGGAATTTGTAAGACATTATGGGTCATAGGAAAAATGTGAAGTTTGTAATGTCAGTCGCTATTATGTCCATTGGGTTTTCCATGTCCTGAATTCGGTGCAAAGGCCGTATCTTTATTTATAATTAATCCAGATAAATTGAACGAAGGAAAAAACCATGTTTGAAACAGAACAAAAATTGATCGAGAAGCAGATACAGGCTTACCTTAAAGAAAACGGACTGCCCGAAGCCGTGATCCAGTGGGCGTGGATCCCCTTTTCCGGCAACTGGGGGATGGCGACTTCCTTCTTCCAGCTGGCCTCCCAGGACGCGAAGGCGAAGGGCGTGAAGATGAACGTGGCTGCCCATGCGCAGGAGATCGCGCAGGGCATCGCGGATGTCCTCACCCTGCCCGAAGGATATGAACGGGCGGAAGCCACCCGCGGTTACCTGAACCTCTACTTCTCCACGAAGGACTATTCACAGCGCGTCATTGATACGGTCCTTGCCGAGGGCAATGATTACGGTAAAGGTGAAGCAACCGGCGAACGGGTGATGGTGGAATTTTCCCAGCCGAACACTCACAAGGCCTTCCATGTCGGCCATCTGCGCAACGTCATCCTCGGCAATTCCATCTGCAATATCCTGGAAAAATCCGGTGATGCGGTGGTGCGTGCCAATTATCTGGGTGATATCGGCCTGCACGTGATCAAATGGATGTGGTGCTACCTGAAGTATCACAACGGGGAAAAGCCAACCGAAGACATCACCCGCTGGATGGGCGATGTGTACGCGGAGGCAGACCGCCGTCACCATGACGAGCCGGAAGCCGATGCGGAGATCCGCGCCCTCTTTGCCCGCTGGGACCGCCGGGACCAGGACGTGGTGGACCTGTGGAAAGAAACCCGTCAGTGGAGCCTGGATGGCTTCGATGATATCTACAATGAACTTGGCGTGAAATTCGACCATCTTTATTTCGAAAGCGAAGTGGAAGATTCCGGCAAGGTGATCGTCGATGAACTGATCGAGAAAGGCCTCGCGACAGATGAACGTCCGGAAGGTGCAGTGGTCGTCAAACTGGACGACCTGTGCGGGACGAAGGATAAATACCGCGTGCTGGTGGTGCTGCGTTCCGACGGCACATCTCTTTATGCCACAAAAGATCTCTCTCTGGCGATCAAGAAATTTGAACAGTTCGACCTGACGAAATCGATCTATGTCATCGATGTGCGCCAGTCCCTTTACATGCAGCAGATCTTCAAGACCATGGAGCTGATGGGTTATCCCTGGACGAAGAACCTGGTCCATCTGGCCTATGAGATCGTGAACCTGCCGGGCAACGTGACCATGTCCTCCCGTGACGGAACGGTGGTGTTCCTGCAGGATCTGCTGGTGGAAGCCACTGCCCGGGCATTGGCTATTGTCAATGAGAAGAATCCGGACCTGCCGGAAGAGACCAAGAAGCAGATCGCCCATACCGTCGCTCTCGGTGCGCTGAAGTATTCCATGCTCTCCCGCGATAACACCAAGATCGTCACCTTTGACTGGGAAGCTGCTCTGGACTTCAACGGACAGGCTGCTCCCTATATCCAGTATGCGGCGGTCCGTGCCAATTCCATCCTGCGCAAGGCCGGCGGTGTGCTGCCGGAATCTCTGGCACCGAATTATGAACTGACTGACAGCGAGGTCCAGCTCATCGACCTCATCGCCCGCGTCCCGAAGGAAGTTCAGCGCTCCGCGAAGGAACTGAAGACCCTGTATCTGGCGAATCTGGCTTATGACCTGGCTCAGACTTATAACAATTTCTACCGCAATTGCCCGGTGATCCAGGCTGACGAGAACGTGAAGAATTACCGGCTGCGTCTTTCCGCTGCCGCCCGTCAGGCGATCATCGTCTGTCTGGCCCTGCTGGGGATCGATACACCGGAAATGATGTAAAAACAGGACTGATAAATGAAAAAGGCGCGGAATTCCGCGCCTTTTTCATTTATCAGTTTCACTCAGCATAACTATCAAAGGCCAGGCGGCTGCTTTCATCATGATGAGGATCACCATGCTGTGCCGTGCAAATTCGTATTCGTCGGCAAGTATAACACCCGTGCAGAGAACGTAGGCGGAAAGCAGAAACAGCAGCGGGAAGACAAAGCGCTCTCCCTCGGGACTGCAGAATGCCTTCCAAATTCCCGCTGTCCCGAGCAATATCATGAGAATATTGGGGAGATTGCAGGAGAAAAATTTGATGAACGTTTCGGGCAGCAGCCGTTGAAATCCGGTGGGTGTGTAGATGTAGCCGATTTGTTCAAAGGCTTCTTTTTCAAAGCCCGCAGACCAGGCCATCTTCAGGGTCTTTGACGGGATCCGCAGCATATAACGGACATAGGTTTTCAGCCCGTTCGAAAGGATCCATTCACGGAGCGGTGCCATCTCCTCTGAGTTGAAGAGCTCGGAGCTCATCATGTGTTCTACGCCATAAAGTTCTTCGATTCTCGGCGGTGTCGGCATTCCCGCTTCAATGAAATACTCGATCCCACCTTCAGTCCTTGCAATACGGCAGAACAGGACGTTTTCGAAGGGATATTGCCAGCGCTGCCCGGTATTGCTCATGGAGAGCCGGCAGACGAATGCCAACGCCGAACACAGCAGAAAGAGAACTTTACGCCGGCTGCGCAGCCGGTTCAGGATGAGAAGCAGTCCGAGAATCAAAATCACCGTCCAGACGGCTGAATCGCGGGATTGGGCATAAAGCCAGGCACTGAGCGCAGTGCAGAGCGCCGGAAGTGGCTGCCAGCGTTTTTCACGGCCGGGCTGCAGCAGCCAGAAGCAGCTGCCCATCAGCAAAAGTGCCGCGGAGATGGAAAGGGATTCGCTCATGATGATCTGATCCCAGCGGGTCACGTTGGGAACGCAGCCGAGACCGAAAACCAGGATCAGCAGCAGCTTTTTGCGGATGTCAGTCCGGCAGAGAGCAGCGGCTCTTTGTGCGAAAAATCCCCAGCTGATCAGCGAAACCATCAGCTGAACGATGGTGATCCTCCTCAAGTCCTGTCCGCAGAGTTTATATACCAGCGGTATGAAAGCCGGCCTCGCGATGCAGTACCACATGTTTTCGTGGCAGTATTCTGTTCCCTTCAGAATATCCGTTACCGGCATTTCGGACATGCCGAGGTAAGATTCCGTATCCACAAAAGTGAGCGGTGAAGTGACGGTGCTGAATTGGTAAATGCGGAAAATGATAAAGAGCACGAAAACGGCGGGACCGAAGATTTTGATGTTCCATCCCGGCAGAGCCTTGAGCGCGGCTGTGGTGAGCGCAAAGCAAAGCAGGAACATGAGCAGGAAGCAGGCGATGAATTCCGCCAGTCCTGCGGAGGGAGGAAAAGTACGGTCAAAGCTCAGGCGGGAAAAATCGATATTATGGAGTGCCCTGACCTCTGATGTGCCGTCCCAGCTGATTTCCGCGATCCCCTGATCTTCGGCAGAGATGAATTCGACGGTGGCCGTCTTCCCGGTGATGCCCTGCCAGACCAGTTCTGCATTTTCATCCGGCAGGGTGAGACCGTCCTCCGCGGCTGCACAGCTCCCGATGCAGCGGATCGTGCTGAGTTGGACATCGCTCCCCTCCCGGTGCAGCCAGGTGAGCATGATCGGGCGGACGTCTCCGTTTTCATCCGGGATGTTCCGGACAGAAAGTTCGTGCATAGGATACAGCCCGGTATCCGGCATAGGGAACCAGACCATTCCGCATATGGAAAGGAGCAGCGTGATCAGGATAATCGGCAGCCATTCCCGGCTTTTGATCCGGCTGAATGCTTTCCACAGCAGGAAATAGAGCAGAAAGAAAAAGGCACCACAGCACACAGCCGCAGCGGCCAGCCTGCCGGCGAGTCCTTTTGCCGTGAGCGGCAGCAGCTGGAGCCTTTCACAATAAAATATGAAAGCCCCCGCGGCGGCGGCAAGAACAGCCGCAATTCCGGACACGATGATCTGCATTTTTTGCGGGACACGGCGGACAGTTCCCGGTGTCTCTCGGGTTGTCTTATCTGCGTTATCCCCGCCCACATCCTTCTTCATTCTCAATTCCTAATATCCTGTATCTAATTTCTTATTTCTGATTTAGTTTAGAATCTCATGTCCCGTTCAGAACAGCCCGTCTCCTTTTTCCAGTCCTTGAAGAGAGCCCGGTAGCCTTTGGAAATGCGCGCTTCCCAATCCAGCCCAAGCAGTTCGGCTGAATTCCTGATGGACTCTTCATCCGGACCTTCGATCTCAAGATAGTCGCCAATGGGCGTATGGTCGACAAACAGCCCGGTATCGTTCAGACTGTAGATACTGCGGTATTTTTCATAAATAAAGACGACCTCATAGCCCAGCCGTTCCAGGATCAGCCTGGTATTTTCGTAATTGGAGACAACGGTTTCGATTTCTTCCCGGTCGGCAAGCTTTTTATCATTCTTTTTCTCGGCTTTGTAGGTCAGCACAGCCGTACTGCCGTTGTCCCGCAGCCGCAGCACCCGGTGATTTTCTGTCAGCGTTCCCTTCGGATCATCCCAGCGGATATTGCTTTCAAACTGTGTCGGCTGTTCGCACACTGCCCCCAGTGCATGAATGCGTGTCAGGATCTCTTCCGTAGAGCTTATGCGGAATTTGACTTCCAGTTCGTGATTCTCTTCTTTCATCATTCTTCTTTCTGGCCACTGGCCCCTGGTCCCTTATTCTTGATTCTCCTCCAGCCAGCGGAGTGTGGAGTGGATGAACGCTGCGCGGAAACTATAAACCAGGTGCAGATAGTCATCGCTGTCCGGATGCTCGGAAAGCTTTTTTTCGATGTTTTGCAGCCATTTCTCACACTGTTTTTTTTGGGCTTCGATGACCTGACGCTTTTCCGGTTCCGGCCGGTCTTTGAGAAAATAAAGTTTCCCGAGAAAATCAGAGCGAATCTCGTTCATATGGGCAGCCGGCGTATGGAGCCAGTTTTCAAAGGCGGTCTTTCCGAGCGGGGTGATGGTGCAGATTTTTCGGGCAGGGAGCTGTGCATCCGGGTCGACTGTGGTGCTGATAAGCCCGTTGCGTTCGATTTTGTCAAGAACTGCGTAAAGACGGCTCTGCCGGAAGGTCCAGAGTGTTTTGAGCTCTTCGGAATCATTTACCTGCTTATATAGGTCATAGGCGTGTGTCGGCTGCCGGTCGATGAGACCGAGCAGCAGAAAATCCATGGTGAGAGGGTCTTGTTGCCGCGGCATAGTTTTTTCCTGTTTTTCTTTCATTATATCAAAATTTTTTGTATACGGATAACAGATTGCTGTCAGAAAGATTTTGACAAATCATGAGAAATCGCGTAAAATACATGGCAGATTGTAAAGATTGATGATAACGGAGGAACCTATGCGTTCGCTGAGAGATGTTCCGAAAATTTGTGTCTGTTCGCCGCATTTTGCCTCACAGGCTTATTATCAGCGTCTGCGCGGGATCTATAATTACCTGAACTCTCTCGTTATACGCGTGGATATCCAGATCCGCATCATCACTTCTCAGGAGCAGCTGGATACTTTTCTCAATCAGCTGCCCGAGCTTGGGCTGGACGGCGTGATCTTCATTTCACTCTCCCTGACGGATGAAAACGTCATGAAAGTCAGGGCTGCGGGCTCGGAATGTATCCTGATTGAAAATTATTCCACCCTCTGCCCCTGCATCACCAATGAAAATTTTGAAGGCGGCAGGCTGGCTGCCCGTTATTTCCTTGATCACGGTTATCAGAGCTTCGGCTTTTTATGTGAGCCTTTCCACTGGGCTTATTCGGTCTACACCATCCAGGATCGCCTGATGGGATTTCAGGCTGAGCTGGGAGCTTCGGGCTATATCATCCCCAAAGAACATATTTATGAGAGCAAGATCGACAGAGCCCTGGTGCGGGAGCGCTTCGTGGAAACCTTCCGGAAAGGGGATTATCCGAAAGCTTTCTTTGTGCCGGCGGATGTGATGGCGATCGGTTTTATTCAGGCTGCTCATGACTGCGGACTGAAGATCCCGGAAAATGTGGCGGTGATCGGTTTTGACGATGTGGATGCCGCGGATATCATGGGCCTGACGACCATCAGTCAGCATCTGGATGAATCGGGTGAGATCGCTGCCAAAATGCTGCTGGATAAGATCCACAATCCGCACAACCCGGATAAACAGATCGACCTGAAGCTGACCCTCGTGGAACGAAAAACAGCGTAGGACAAATCAGAAATAAGAAATCAGAAATAAGGAATAGAGGACAGCGGTCAGGAACCAGGTCTCCTATCTCCTTACATTACATTCGTCACAGAAAAAAGATGACTAATTTCTTATAGTTTTTCAAATCTTTTGACAAATCACACTATCAAGAGTACAATCACTTTGCGCTTGACTTTTTGCGCATTTGTTGTGAGTCAACTCCGGGCAACCGGAGAAGAAATAATAGGAGACAATATGAAAAAGTTATCCGTTTTGTTGGTCTTCGTGATGCTCGTCAGCGTTTTCTGCGCTGCCGCTGCTCAGGAGAAGAGCTACCTGGAACGCGCCTATGACGGCGAATTCAAGGGTACGCAGGTCATTTTTGATGGTCCGTTTGTTGACAACGACCAGGTTTTCTTCGAAGAATCCATTAAACCCT
>CAYWGX010000110.1:0-8739 GCA_964457635.1 uncultured Leptolinea sp. | reverse complement strand
ACGCTCGCCTTTCTTCACGCAGCCGCACTGGCGGCAGATAAAGTGCCGGAATTTCGCCGAAGAATCTTCAACGGGAAAATCATCGAATATGACAACTGTCCGACCTCACATATTGAGATGCGTGAGGATGAGAGCATCTGCTACTGTACTCTGCATCACGACATGCCATGGAATGAATATATTGTCTATGCGCAAAAACAGCAGCAACTCGCCCGCAGCAGCGGAGTTTTTCAGGAAGATGATGAAGTATTGGGCTATTATTTTGTTTCCATCATCCCGTGGCTGCATTACAGTGCACTGCTTCAGCCGGCAGCCTGCGGTGATGAATCAAACCCCCGCATCACTTGGGGAAAATTTAAACAGGACAACAATGGCCGTTTGAAACTTCCACTCTCGATCCTGGCACACCATGCACTTGTGGATGGCATCCACATCGCCCGGTTCTATGAGAACATCAGCGAGGAAATGAAGAAAATCAGAAATAAGAAATAATGAAGAAGTAAGAAGTAAGAAGTAAGAAGGAAGATATTCTTCTTACTTCTTACTTCTTACTTCTTTCGTTTAACTTTTACTTTTTACCTTTTACTTTTAAACTTTTAAAATGCCCAGTTGCCGTCCCGGAAAATCGGGATGTGCTTGCCATCACGGGTAATGGCATCAATGTTCAAGTCCGCACAGCCGATCATAAAATCCACATGAACCATAGAATCATTCACGCCTAATGCACGGCATTCATCCAGTGTTTTGTTCTCAAATCCTTTGATCGTATCCGGGAAACCGTGCCCCAGTGCCAAATGACAGGCTGCATTTTCATCAAACAGCGTGTTATAAAACAGCAGGCCGCTCTTTTGAATCGGAGAATCAAAAGGAACAAGCGCACACTCACCGAGATATGCAGAGCCCTCATCAGCGGTGATGATGTTGGTCAGTAGCTGCCCATTCTTTTCCGCATGCCATTCCACTGCCTTGCCTTCATGAAACCGAATCCAGAAATTTTCAATAAGCTGTCCTTCCCTGCTCAGCGGCATCGTGGAAACGACTTTGCCTTCCGCAGCACCCTTCATCGGAGAGATGAAACACTCTTCTGTCGGGATGTTCGGATTGAAGAAGATTCCCTGTAAACTGGTGTCACCGCCACCCTTGAATTCAGCTTCTGGAATCATACCGACACTGAAATCAGTTCCATTAGAAGCAGTGTAGTAGAGTTTAACGATTCCGAGATTGTTGAGATAAGCGCAGCGATCATGCAGATCCGCATTGTGTTCCTTCCAGGCAGCCACCGGATCCTCAGTTACCCGGCTTGTGGAGAGGATTGCTTCCCACAATTTTTCAATTGCCTGGTTTTTAGTCAACCCAGGGAAAAGTTTCTTTGCCCAGGCTGCGCCCGGAACTGCAGCAATACACCACTGATATTTATTTTCCAGTGCGTCACGGTAGCCTTTAATAAGCGGATAACGCATTTGCTGCGCTCTAAGCATCTTGTCCTGATCGATCCCTTTCAATCCATCCGGATCATCGGACTCCAGATAGATCCGGCAGGGGATTTTATCCAGATAATGTTCCCATCGAGCTTTCTGATAGCCGGTCAATCCACCCAGTGTTTCGATGGATTCATACTTGTACTGTACCTTCTGCAGCGGCTGATAGTCCCAATCCACGACAACGCGGCTGGCTCCGAGTTTGTAGCACTCTTCCACCACCATCTGCACAAATTCAGGCTGGTCAAGACCGGCCATAATAAACACTTCCTGCCCGGACTGTACATTCACGCCGCAGGCTGCGATCAGATGAGCATATTTGTGTAAAACTGTCTTTTTCATATATTCCTTATGCGATCATATTTTTCAATACACCGATTTTTTCGATCTCACAGCAGACCACATCACCGCTCTTGAGCCAGATAGGCGGATTCATACCCATAGCGACACCGGCAGGTGTTCCAGTGGCGATCACGGTACCTTTTTGCAATGTCATACCCTGGGAGAGCTCGGCAATAGCCTCTTCGACGGAAGTGATCATATATTTTGTATTGCTATTCTGCCGCAGTTCGCCGTTCACAAAGCAGCGGATCGCAAGATCATGGGCATCGCCGATCTCATCGGCTGTCACAATGCAGGGTCCCATCGGTGTATAACCATCCAGGCTCTTGCCAAGGTACCATTGCTGATGACGTTTCTGTACATTCCTGCCGCTGACATCATTGATGACCGTATACCCAAAGATATAGTCTCCGGCTTCATCCTTACTGACACGAAAAGCATCTTTTCCGATGATCACGCCAAGTTCAGCCTCATAGTCAAGACTGTCTACGAAATCGTACATCGGAATCAGACCATCAGGATCATTAGCACGGCTAACACGCTTGGAGAAATAGATGGTTTCTGCCTTCTTGATGAAATCAATGCCGGCAGCAGCCTCTTTCATATGATCAAAGTAATTCACACCCAGACACACCACATCCTGCTTTGGACGGGGAATCGGCGCAAGAATTTTATAACCATTCAGTGCCTTATCAGCATAAGCATTTTCGCCGGCATTGAACTTTGCCAGTTTTTCGGCCAATATTCCGCCAAACTCATCCCATCGGCCAATCAGGTCATTCATATCCACTGCATTCACGCCCAGTGCTTCAACAGCGATCAGCTGTCCGTTCACAGTTTTCGCCGCCACCAATTCTTTGTTCCCGAAGAGTACCGTATATAATTTCATAGCTCGCAACCATTCTTCTTTATTCTTGCTTTTGATTTCTTATTTCTCTCAATCCACTCCAAACATTAATTCCTTATAAGTAGGCATTGGCCAATATGCCCGATCCGTGATCAGTTCAAGCTCATCAGCATCCTGACGGATCAATGCCATGATCGGAATCACCTGATCGTGGTAATGAAATGCAATGGTCAGTGCACTTTGATGAGCCCGTGGCTTCAGAGCTTCTTCCAGCCGTTCCACATTATCATAAATGCTCTTTTTAAGCAGTTTGAGCTTCCGCAGTGTCTTCATTTCATAAGAACTGTCATCAAAAAGACTGAGTTCTTTGTCCTGTAAAACCGATTCCGCAAGGATCTTTTCAAACTGCTGGTTTGTTGGCAGAATATCTTTTTTCAGCATATCCAGCATCGTCAGCGCTTCAATGTTGACCGTTTTGGTATATTTCTCCAGATAGATTTCGTAGCGGGAACGGCATTCGGATTCACTCATCACATTGTTATCCGTGAAGACCCGAACATTTTTCGTATCCAGATAGTGAGCAAAAGCCTCAGGCGTTGAGGCATAATTGCTGAGTCCGCGCTGTTTCGCTTCACGGATCCAGGCAGCATCATACCCGTTGCCATTGAAAATGATCCGCTTGTGCTCTTTGAAAGTTCGCTGGATCAGGTCATGAACTGCCAGGTTAAGGTCCTCTGCCTGTTCGAGCTGATTCGCAAAAAGTTTTAGTTCCTCTGCAACGATCGTGTTCAGGATCGTGTTTGGTGTGGAAATCGATGCGCTGGCACCGGGCATACGGAATTCGAATTTATTGCCGGTAAAGGCAAAAGGAGATGTTCGGTTGCGGTCGGTGTTATCCTTCGGGAAAGACGGAATGGTATGGACACCGATAAGCATTTGATCCTGCCGGCGATTGACATACTCCGCATCATTTTCAATGCTCTCCAATATCTCTGTAAGTTCATCTCCCAGAAAGATAGAAACAATTGCCGGAGGCGCTTCAGACCCGCCTAAACGGTGATCATTTCCTGCAGAGGAAATAGAAATACGGACCAGATCCTGATAATCATCCACGGCCTTGATCACTGCAGAAAGGAAAACCAGAAACTGTGCATTTTCCCGCGGTGTTTCGCCCGGATCAAAAAGATTGATACCGGTATCGGTCTTGATGGACCAGTTGTTATGTTTACCGCTCCCGTTCACCCGAGCAAAGGGTTTTTCATGCAGCAAACACTCCAATCCATGCTTTTTCGCTGTCTTCTTCATGATTTCCATGGTCAGATTGTTCTGATCCACAGAGACATTGGTCGTCAGAAAATTATTCGCCAGTTCATGCTGTGAAGGTGCTACTTCGTTATGTTCGGTTTTCGCCTGGATCCCGAGTGCCCATAGTTCTTCGTTCAGGTCCTTCATATATTCCGAGACCCGGGTCTTGATGGAACCGTAATAATGGTCATTCATCTCCTGACCTTTTGGAGGCATCGCCCCGAAGAGCGTCCGTCCGGTCATGACCAGATCCTCCCGTTGATCGAAGTATTCCTTATCCACCAGAAAATATTCCTGCTCAGCCCCAACCGTGGTCTTCACATGGCTGACATTTTCATTACCGAATAGCTTGAGGATGCGCATTGCCTGCTCATTGAGGGCTTCCATCGAACGCAGCAGCGGAGTCTTGTGATCCAGTGCCTCTCCGCTATAGGAACAGAATACCGTCGGAATGCAGAGAATGTTGTCCTTGATGAAAGCATAGGAAGTCGGATCCCATGCGGTATAACCTCTGGCTTCAAAAGTATCCCGCAGACCGCCTGACGGGAAAGAAGACGCATCCGCTTCACCTTTTACCAGATTGTCGGGAGAAAATTCGAGAATGATCTGCCCGCCGCCTGCAGTCGAAACGAAACTTTCATGTTTTTCGGCAGTTGCACCGCTGAGAGGATGAAACCAGTGAGTGAAATGCGTCGCCCCATTCTCAATGGCCCAATCCTTCATCGCATTGGCAACTTCTTCTGCAATATCATTGTTCAGATATTCACCTTTTTTGATGGTCTTGTTCAATTCTTTATAGGTGGTTTCGGAAAGTCTTTCCTGCATAACCCGGTCATTGAAGACCCGGGTGCCGAAAGTTTTCATAATATCTGTCATAAGCTTTTCCTCATTTCTCCGATGCGGAAAGAATCATATTAGGAAAAATTATAAAACAATACAGCCTGTTTATTCGGAATCCGGCACATTTTCTATGATAATAGGCAAGATTCAGATGTCAGATTTCAAGATACGGCTTATATCTGCTCCCGGCAATCAGGATATAATGCAATATAGAAGGGAAAACCCTGAAGAAAGGATAGCAAAGCAGAAATGAGCGGACAAAGCCGGATGACAGAGGGACCGATTGCAGGTGCAATCGTCCGTTTTGCTGTACCACTGTTTCTCGGGAACCTGTTCCAGCAGATGTATAACTCTGTTGATTCACTCATTGTGGGCAATTTTCTCGGAAACAGCGCTCTGGCCGCAGTCAGTGCCACCGGAACGCTGATCCAGCTAATGATCGGCTTTTTTCAGGGCGTGTTCATCGGCGCCGGCGTTGTAGTCGCCCGTTATTTTGGTGCAAACCTAGATGACCCGATGCGCCGCGCCATCCATACAACTGTCACGATCGCTTTTGTTTTCGGCATTCTGCTTTCCATCATCGGTGTTTTGTTCACACCTGTAATTCTTGACTGGATGGGAACACCGGATGACATCTTTGATATGACTGTCTCCTACATCCGGGTCTATTTTGCCGGAGTGTTTTCCATGATCCTTTATAATGCCTGCACCGGCATCTTACAGGCAGTCGGAGACTCCAAGCATCCGCTGTATTTCCTCATAGCATCATCACTGACAAATGTAGCACTGGACCTTTTATTTATCGCGGTTTTCCAATGGGGTGTTTTTTCGGCTGCACTGGCAACCGTTTTTGCCCAGCTGCTGAGCGCAGTTTTATGCATCAACCGCCTTATGAGGGCTAAAGATGAAACCAGGCTGCGTTTGAACTTACTCGGATTTGATCCGGACATGGTGAGGCAAATCATCAATTTCGGACTGCCATCCGGGCTGCAGAACTCCATTATCAACTTCGCCAATGTCATCGTTCAATCAAACATCAATGCCTTCGGTACCATGGCTGTGGCAGGGCTGGGCGCTTACAGCAAAATCGATGGATTTGCTTTTCTGCCGGTCACCAGCTTTAACGCGGCTGCCACAACTTTCATCGGCCAAAACCTGGGAGCAAAAGAATACGAACGTGCCAAACGCGGCTCCCGCTTCAGCCTGCTGTGTTCCATCACGATTGCTGAACTCATCGGCGGTATATTGCTGCTGCTCGGCCCAACTGTGATCGCCGCTTTCACGAATGAACCGGAAGCGGTGGCTTACGGATTGGATAAGCTGCGCGTCAGTGCTCCGTTTTTCTTCCTGCTGGCGGCTTCCCATGGGTTTTCAGCAATTTTGCGCGGGGCGGGAAAAGCCAAAGTCCCGATGCTGGTAATGTTGGGCTGCTGGTGCGTTTTCCGGGTTACGTTCATCTCCGTGATGGTACCGCTCACCCATTCCATCAAAGTACTTTACTGGGTCTATCCCATCACCTGGTCCATGAGTGCCGTAATTCTCCTCATCTATTATCTAAAAGCCGACTGGGTCCACGGACTGGATCGGAAGATCATCTGAATTTTCATACCTGCTGCATTCAAACGCTCATGCGGCAATATAAATACAGGTTTGGAAGATAGATTCAATTCCATATGAAAAAAAAAGACACCGAATTGTTTTTTCAGTGTCCTTATTTATAGAAAACTTTAAATAAAAAGTGGCGGGGGAGGGAGTCGAACCCTCGACAAAGGGCTTATGAGTCCCCTGCTCTGGCCACTGAGCTACCCCGCCGTTCAACGTTTTATATAATACCTGCATCCACGTTTTTTGTCAACTGATTCATAAAAATTTGTGATTATTAAAATTTAAAAGCAGCATGGAGAAAATATACAAGAACAATCTCCATCGGACATTCCAGCTTGATAACAGACAAGAATGTCCGATCAGCTTACACTTCACTATAGGATTTTTGCCGAACCAAAAGCAATCGATTTACCGCTTTCCGCATCGAACAGAACCAGTGCATCCCCGGTCAGATCCAGATTTACTTTGGAATCGATCGGGAAGTCCACCGACCCAAAAACAACACCCGTCATTCTGGTTCCGTCACAGGTCACCTGTACTGTGGTTTCCATCCCGGTCGGGAGGGTTGAATAGATGCGTCCCTCGATGGGTCCTCCCTCCCGTATCGGCAGAAACTCCGGACGGACACCCAAAATCAGCTCTGTTCCGCAATCAGCAGGGATCTCTTTAGCTGAAAAAACCGCCCGTTTTCCGAACATCATCAGTTCTACCTGCTTTCCATCCTTTTTCAAAAGTTTTGCAGGAATAAAGTTCATCGTCGGATTCCCGACAAACCCCGCAACAAACTTATTGGCCGGATTGTTATAAACCGTCAGTGGGGGATCATACTGCTGCAGCACACCGGTCTCCATCAGGCAGACCCGGGTTGAAAGCGTCATTGCTTCCAGCTGATCATGTGTCACATAGACGAAGGTACTGTTGGTGTCTGAATGCAAACGTTTCAGCTCGGCACGCATTTCCTGGCGCAGCTTGGCATCCAAATTGCTTAATGGTTCATCCATGAATAACACTTTAGGGCTCGGAGCCAGCGTTCGAGCAATAGCCACACGCTGCTGCTGCCCGCCGGAAAGCTCTGCCGGATATCGTTTTTCAAATTGTTCGATTTTCAGCAGGGCAAGCAGTTCATCCACGCGCTTGCGGATCCTCGTCTTATCCCACTTCAGCATCTCTAAACCAAAGGCGATATTATCATATACCGTCATATGCGGCCAAAGCGCATAGTTTTGGAACAGGAAACCGATATCACGTTTGTTCGGCGGCAGATTAATTCCCCTGGATGAGTCGTAAACCGGCTGCCCGTCGATCAGGATCTTCCCGGAAGTCGGAGTTTCCAACCCGGCGATCATACGCAAGGTAGTGGTTTTTCCGCAGCCGGAAGGACCCAGCAGCGTCACAAACCCGCGATCTGCGATCGTCATGTTCAAATCTTCAACCGCCACAAACTTATCAAATTTTTTCGTTACATTTTCCAGAATAATTTCAGGCATTTTATCCTCCGATCCCCTTGTCAAATGAAGCACCGGTCAGCTTGTTCGTCAGGTTATTGATAATAATAATCACCACGATGATCAGAAGCGTCACCGCGCTGCCATACTGCGCATACCCCGTCTCGTTGAAAGAGAACAGCATGGTCGTCAGCAGGTATCGCGCATAAGGCACCAGCAGCGTATACATCGCAACTTCCCGCATCACAGACATCACCGGCAGCAGGTAGCCCGAAAGGATCGAACTTTTCTGGATCGGGAAAAGAATGCGCGTCATGCGTGTCATCCAGGGTGTACCGAAAATCAGTGCAGACTCTTCAATTTCAGGAGCAATCTGCAGCATGCTGTTGACACCGGATCGTGAAGCAAAAGGCAGATATTTGACGGCAGAAACCAAGACCAGTAGTCCAAAGGTGCCGTAAAGGAACTTGAAAGACTGCGATGTTGCCACAGCCAGGTAAATCGTACCAAAAGACATAGCAGGCATCAGGTAAGGGAAGAAGGCCAAACTTTCCACAGCCTGGGAAAGCTTCGTACCGCGCCGCTGTACGCAGGCATAGCCGATCAGCATTCCGCATGTTCCGACGATCATCGCAACCACCAGAGCCAGCAGCACCTGACGTCCCAGGGCTTTCCACATGGTCGGATTCAGCAGGATTCCTGCAATCATACCGGTTTCATAAGCCGAGTCTTCTGTACCGATCCAGAAATGCAGTGTCATATTGGAAAGGCTGTAGTTTCCGGGCTGTTTGATGACACTTTCCAGTGCAAAGGAAACCAGTGCCAGAAAGAGCCGGATGTCCGGTCAGCCTTTTCATGATCATCCAGCCTTTTCGGC
>CAYWGX010000109.1:0-8760 GCA_964457635.1 uncultured Leptolinea sp. | reverse complement strand
GAATCGCAGGGAAACGCCAGCCGCGGATGGACCAGCCGAACAGATAATAAGGTCCGAAATACCAGGCCAGCAGCTGCAGCATCAGCGGCGTTCCGCGCATCACGGAAATATAGGCCCGGGTAAGATAGCGTACATTTTTGAGTCTTGACTTCCTCATCAGCGCCACCACCATACCCAGCGGCAGCGAGCCGATGAGAGTAAGAAGAAACAAGCTGCAGGAGCGCAGCATTCCCGCACTCATGGTTGAAAGCATTTTTGTAAAGGTCATCGCAGAATTTACCCTCTTCCCGTCAAACGTCTGTCGCCTGATTTCTAATGTCTTATTCACGTTTACACGCCGGACATGACTGTTCCGGCGTGTAAACGTTTCGTTCTCCGGTTTCAATAACCGATGATTTTATTTGCCAAGGGTCAGATAATCGTAAATTTCCGGATATTTCTGACCGATCTTGTCGTAGGTGCCATCTTCCACGAGGGCTTCCAATGCAGCATTGACCTTGTCGCACAGTTCAGTGTCATCCTTGCGGAAACCAATGCCGTACTGCTCACTGCCCAGGACTTCATCCAGGAATTTGTAACCGGTTTGACCACTCATCAGGAAGTTGCCGCTGGTCACGTCGATTGCCAGAGCATCAACCGCACCGGCCTTCAGATCATTGAAAGCGATGGTATAGGTCTCATAAACTTCCAGGGATTTGAAGGTCTTGGCCAATTCAGCCTGACCTTCTTCGTCATTCAGCAGGTCATAAGCGGAGGTAGCAGTCTGCACACCGATGACTTTTCCTTTAAGATCAGCCAGGGTTTCGATGCCGGAACCGTCCTTAACCATGATCATCTGGGTGTTATCGGAATAGGGAATGGACCACAGATAGTCATCTTCACGGCCATTGATAGTGAAACCGGACCAGATGCAGTCGCAGGAACCGGCATTCAATTCCAGATCCTTTGCGTCCCAGTTGAAAGGAACCGCTTCGTATTCCCAGCCGTAATATTCACATACAGCCTTCGCCATTTCTACATCGAAACCGTTGGTCTCACCGTTATCATCAATATAGGAATACGGAGGATAATCCAGGTCAAAACCGTGTTTGAACACAAAAGTATCATCAGCCGAAACAGCTGCTGCCATCATTGCCAAAACTGTAAGGGACAACATCAAAACAAATAATTTCTTCATCAGATTATTCTCCTTTGATTTTAAAACTGCTGTTGTTCGCTCAACAACACTACAACAGTTTAGCACGATAAAGCGATACTGTAAAGGAATCAGACAAAAAATATGACATTCGCTAAACAGAGCTTTGTTAAATCAACATAAAATCAGTCTGCCGGAATAACGCTGTGATAAAATAGGCTATTGAAAATTAATAAAATGAATCAAGGAAGAAGACGCTCATGGAAAAACCAGTACTGATCATCATGGCAGCCGGGATGGGAAGCCGCTACGGCGGACTGAAGCAAATGGATCCTATCGATGAATACGGACATCTGCTGATGGACTATTCAGTGTTTGATGCCAAACGGGCCGGATTTGAGCGGGTGATCATCGTCATCAAGCCGGAAAATGAAGAACTGTTCGAGGAAAAGATCGGCAGCCGGCTGCGTAAATATATCAAAATCGACTATGCGCATCAGGTGCTTGAAAATCTCCCGGAGGGATTCACTGTTCCCGAAGGACGCACAAAGCCCTGGGGCACGGCACACGCAGTCCTTTCCGCAAAAGATCTGGTTCACGGTCCCTTCTGTGTGATCAATGCGGATGATTATTACGGTGAGCATCCCTTCCGCAGTGTTTTTGAATTTCTTACATCTGATACAGATCAAACCCACCATGTGATGTCCGGTTTCCGCATCGAAAACACCCTGACCGAAAACGGCTATGTTTCCCGCGGAGTCTGTTCTATGGATGAGTCCGGGCACATGACCGGGGTAAAGGAATGCCTGCACATTGTTCCGGCAGAAGGCGGAGCACTTTACACCGAAGGTGACAACGAACAATTCATTCCCAACGGAACCCTCGTTTCGATGAATTTCTGGGGTTTCCAGTATTCCATGATGAAAGAGATCGAAGAACGCTTCAGCGGATATCTGCAGGAAAACCTGCCGGTAAACCCGCTGAAATGTGAATATTTTCTGCCGCTGATCCCCAATGCGCTGATCACGGAGGGTAAGGCAAGCGTCACTGTGCTGCCGACGGATGAACGCTGGTACGGTGTGACTTATCACGAAGATAAGGAGTCCGTTGTCGCCGCACTAAAAGCCATGCGTGAAAGCGGAAAATACCCGCGGACACTGTGGTGAGAT
Source organism: uncultured Leptolinea sp. (assembly GCA_964457635.1). Taxonomy (GTDB): domain Bacteria; phylum Chloroflexota; class Anaerolineae; order Anaerolineales; family Anaerolineaceae; genus Flexilinea. The sequence goes on along the minus strand of CAYWGX010000109.1, from coordinate 6,456 downwards.
AAGAGATAAGAGATAGGGACTAACAACTATCAACTACCAACTGCCAACTAACAACAAAAAAAACGGAGGTTTTATGACGAAAGTATTGCTTGCAGGCGGGGCCGGTTACATCGGATCACATACCGCTGTTGAATTACTGGAAAACGGCTATGACATCGTGGTCGCTGATGACCTTTCCAACTCCAGCGAAGAGTCACTGGAACGGGTGAAGAAAATCACCGGAAAGGATTTCCCGTTCTATGAAGCTGATGTCTGCGATAAAGCGGCACTGGATAAGATTTTTGAAGAGAACAAAATCGATGCCGTGATTCATTTTGCCGGAAAAAAGGCTGTTGGTGAATCTGTCGCCATGCCGCTGGCATATTACCGCATCAACCTCAATGCCACCCTTTCCCTTTGCGAGAGCATGATCGAACATGGCGTGATGAACATCATCTTTTCTTCATCCGCCACTGTTTACAGTGCGGACAACAAGGTACCGTTCACCGAAAGTTCCCACCTCGGCTGCTCCAACCCCTACGGCTGGACAAAGCTGATGAATGAGCAGATCCTGCAGGACATCGCCAAAGCCAATCCTGGGTTCTCCGTGGTGCTGCTGCGCTATTTCAACCCGGTCGGTGCACATCCGTCAGGACTGATCGGTGAAGATCCCCAGGGCATTCCCAATAACCTGATGCCCTTCATTGCGCAGACAGCCGTGGGCAAACGGGAAAAGATCAACGTCTTTGGCAATGATTACGATACTCCCGACGGAACCGGAGTCCGTGACTATCTGCATGTGGTCGACCTGGCATCCGGTCACGTTGCAGCCTTGCGCTACGTTTTGGAGCATGAAGGCACAGAGATCTTCAACCTCGGCACGGGCAATGGCGTTTCTGTTCTGGAGATGATCGCATCCTATTCCAAAGCCTGCGGCCGTGACCTGCCCTATGTCATCGCCCCTCGCCGGCCCGGAGACTTGGCTACCGTCTACGCTGACGCGGCCAAGGCAAAAGAAGTTCTCGGCTGGACCGCCACCAAGACACTCGACGACATGTGCGCAGATTCCTGGAACTGGCAGAGCCATAATCCGAACGGATACCATTGAAAAATAATAAATAAGAAATAAGAGATAGGAGATAGGAGATAGGAGATAGGAATTGGGTTTGAGATGTGCTTTATTGAAGTACTCATCCATAGCCCCTGAACACAAGCCCCTACATCCTACATCCTATCTCCTATGATCCTTCTTCATACTTCATCTAATTCACCGGTCTTTGATCAGAAGCAAAACACCCTTTCCAACCGTGACCTCCGCAGTCTGACCGGGCAGCGGTTCATTGCTGACCGCACATTGATATTCAGACGTCAACGCTGCATTATTAAGCGCATATTTTGCATTTTTTATCGTTATTCCTTCAGCGTCCCCATTGATCGTCACAAGTGAAAAATAGGGATATTTCGCTGAAATATAAGCGAGATTTCGGGAAATTATTTCAAACTCCGATTGATCATCGACCGCAAACGCTTTTTTGCCGCGGTTATCCAGCCACAGCAGAATATAAACGTTGGCAAGTGTGTGATCCATTCTTCCGCCAAACACCCCGATCAGCAGAAAATCGTCAAAACCACGTGATGTCATTTCACGAACCGCGGCCATTGTGTCTGTATCAGCCTTTTCATGAGGAAGCACAATGGTCTCAACGGACGTTTCCGGTTTTTCATGGGAATCAAAATCACCAATGATCAAATTTGCTTCAACTCCGAGCGGTACAAGATGATTCAGTCCGCTGTCGCAGCAGACGATAAAATCCTCCGGCTGCAGGTAGGTCCGGATCAAATCATAATTTTTGACTTCGGCTCCGCCAATGATCACACAACGCTGCATATTCACCTCTCTTTTTTTCCTGATAAATTATATACCCGGAAAACGAACTGTTTGCAGTTATAATAATCCTCATTAATAAAATAATTATACGCTGCGGAGAGAACCACTTGAAACTTTCTAAACTCACGAAAACCTCTTTATTATTAGTCATCTGCCTGGGTGCCAACAAATGTATCGCTGCATTGCGTCAAATCATCATCGGACGCCAGTTCGGTCTTTCCGTTGAGCTGGACATATTTAACATTGCCAACAACCTGCCGGACATGCTCTTCACACTCATCAGCGGCGGTGCTCTGGCGATGGCCCTGATCCCGGTCATGTCCGATATCATTAATAAAGAAGGGCAGAAGGCAGGCTGGAAGCTGTTCTCTTCAGTCTCCAATTTGCTGTTCCTGTGCGCAGCTTTTCTTGCGATCCTGACAGCGGTCTTTGCCCGTCCGCTGGTGGTTTCCCAAATCGGTATTGCTCCCGGCTTTACCGCGTCTCAGCAGGATTCCGTCATTCATCTGATGCGCATGAATCTGATCGCCATGCTGATTTTTGCGGTCAGCGGTATGCTCACCGGAGGCCTGCAGGCAAACCAGCATTTTCTTCTCCCCGCGCTGGCTCCCATTTTTTACAATCTCGGACAAATTTACGGCGCACTGGTGCTTGCACCTTCTGAACCCTATCGATTCGGCCCCGTAACCCTGCCCTGCTATGGATTGGGGATCGATGGACTGGTGCTCGGCGTCATCATCGGGTCGGCAGCTCACCTGCTGATCCAGGTTCCGGGACTGATCAGGCATCACTTCCGCTGGTCTCCCAAGATCGCATTCCGGGATGAAGCAGTTCTTCGCGTTCTGCGAATCCTCGGACCACGCATCCTTTCCATGTTCTTTATGCAGCTGATCTTCATCATCCGGGACAATTATGCATCCCGCCTTGCAACAGGAGCGGTCACCGCACTGACTTACGGCTATATGTTCCAGCAGCTGCCGGAGACCCTGATCGGCACTGCGATTGGGACGGCGATCCTGCCATCGCTCTCCATATATATTTCAGACCGGGATATTCAGGCTTATCGCGAGGTCGTTCAGAAAGCCTGCCGCATCGCACTTGCCATGTCACTGGGAGCTGCAGTGATCATGTCTGTCGGACTTGGTCCCTCAATGGGGGCTATATTCGGTTTTGAAGGAGAACAGAACCTTCTTATGATGAATACACTGCGCTGTTTCCTGATCGGACTGGCAGGACATTGCCTGCTGGAAATCGCCAACCGTGCATATTATGCCCAGGAACAGGCTGTCATCCCGCTGCTTGGGACGATATTAAATGTACTGATCTACGCAGCCGCCGGATTTCTGTTATTCCGCAGGCTTGGTGCCCCCGGGCTCAGCCTGACCGACTCGATTGCCTACACTTCACAATCGGTCCTGCTGCTGATCCTGCTCTCACACCCTCATCAGGAAAATCGATTCTTTTCGAAAAAGCCTTTCCTGAATGCAGAAATCGATCTGAGTAAAACTTTGTTTCGCTGCATCCCGGGGGCTGCCGCCGCGGGAGGTATCTGTTTTGGTCTGATGTCCATCCCAAATGGCAATATTCTGGTAAAATCTATGTTGGGAATGTGTTTTGCACTGCTTTTTTACTGTATCATCATCATTCCCGAACTGAAATTATTAAAACGATTTTGAAACGGACAATTTCAAAATTATCGAAATGAGGAAATCATGAACCAACAGCCACCACAAGGGAACCTCGGAGTTCCTTTTACACCCCAAAACAGGCCCCAGGGACAAACGCCGCAAGGCTATGCGCAACCGAACGCCCAGCAGCAGTTCAGCGGACAATTCCAACCCAATCAACCCGGACAGCAGCCGTATGGCCAGCAATGGAATGCTGCACCGAATTTCAATGCACAGCCCAACCAGCCAGGGCAGCAGCCGCAAAAAGGGAAAAACGGAAAAAAGGATCAGAAAAAGAAGAAAAAAGGCGGCTCCCTTATCGGCTGGATCCTGCTTGGGATCGTACTGATGATCGCGCTGGCAATTGGCGGTGGTTTTCTGGGCTACAATACCGCTATCAGTGCCCGTCAGGCTGAGTACAAACGACGGTCTATGATGGCTGCAGCCGAGCAATATACCATGGCGATTTCAGACATCGAACAGGGAAAATATCAAAATGCCAAAACCCGTCTGGACTATGTCATCGAAGTAGACCGTGACTATCCGGGTGCCATGGAAACCTATCAGCAGGTGATGCTGGCGCTTTATCCCACTGCATCCCCTACGCCCATGATGACAGCCACCCCTGCTCCGACACCTACGCAGGATACCCGCGGTGAAGAAGAAATGTTCCAGAGTATTCAGCAGGCAATTTATAGCCAGAACTGGGAATACGCAATCAACATGATCAAAGCCCTGCGGGACCGGAACATTGAATACCGCGGTCTTGAAGTGGATGGAATGTATTACATTGCACTGCGAAACTACGGCATCCAGCAGATCAATACCGGATTTCTGGAGCAGGGTATCTATGACATCACCCTGGCAGAAGCACTGGGACCGATCGACAATAATGCTGACAGCCTTCGCAATGCCGCCCGCGCCTATCTCTCCGGAGCCGGGTTCTGGGAAATCAACTGGAGCAAAGCACTGGAATATTACTCCACCGCAGCCATGACACTTCCAAACATGTATGACAGAGCTACCAGCCTTACGGCAAACCAGCGTTATGCAATCGCTTCTTTCCGTGTTGCAGATGAATATGTTGCACGGGAAGATTATTGCGGGGCGATTCCTTATTATGAACAAGGGATGCCGATCTACGGTGATGAAAGCGTCCAGATGACGGCAACAGCTGTCTACCTCGTCTGCTATCCGCCAGCAGCGGAACAGCCTGCCGGTGACAATTCCGGCAGTACTGAAGGGCAGGAAAATACCAACCCGGATGAAGGACTTTATATTGAGGATCAGGAAATTTACATCGCCGGCTAAGCCTGAAAATGGCTGAAATTAACGAGTAAGAAAAGAATTCTTAAAATTTTGTCATCAATTTGAAGAAGATGAGCGGCTTATGATATAATGATTAGTCGCTCGTATATTATCATATGGGCAGATTGTGCCTTAAACCGCTGTTTATTACAGTAAGTTACGACAACATAAATTAAGTGATGTTACCATCACATTTTGAAGGAGAAAAAACGTGGAAACGAAAGGTTTGGTTGCGTTAGGAATCAGTCTTGCATCACCGGATACGATCCGCAGCTGGTCACACGGCGAAGTTTTGAAACCGGAAACCATCAACTACCGCCGCTTGCGCCCTGAAAAAGACGGCCTCTTTTGTGAGGCGATTTTTGGGCCGACACGGGACTGGCAGTGCTACTGCGGTAAGTACAAGAACCCGCGTTACAAAGGGATCATCTGCGACAAATGCGGTGTGGAAGTGACGAAAGCTTCCGTCCGCCGCGAACGTCTCGGCCATATTGAACTGGCTACACCGATCGCTCACATCTGGTATACCCGCCGGATCCCGTCCTATCTCGGTTTGCTGCTTGACATTTCTCGCCGTAATCTGGATCGTGTGCTGTACTTTGCGCAGTACATCGTCACTTACGTCGATGAAGAAGCCCGTCAGAAGGCGCTCAGCAAACTGGAAGATGACATCAATGGTTCAGAGCGCGAACGTGCACAGGAAGTCAACGCGAAGATCCTGAGCGTAAAACGCGAACGCGACTCAAAGCTGAAAGCTCTCCAGGAAAAACGCGATCAGCTGCAGGCCAGCGGTGAAGAAGAAATCAGCAAACGTCTGGATCCTGTCATGCGCGAAGGACAGCGTCTGGAACAGAATCTTCAGGATTCTGTCGGCAAGACCGCTGCAGTCGACATGCACTTCAACGCTGCCGACATGACTGTTGTCAAAGCCGGCGAAACGATTTCCTTCGAGCACATCTCTGCCGTGCAGGAAGCTGTCCGTGAAAAGCTCGAATCTCTTGAGAAGGAAATCAAGCTGCAGCAGCAGGCTGATATCGAAAAGCTCGACATGGAAAAAATGAAAATCCGTGCCGAAGCCGAAGAGCAGATGGAAGCCCTGCGCAGCCAGCATGCCGACCAGACCAACGAAACCCAGAGCCAGAACTCTAAACTGCGTGAAGAACTGGAAGACCTGCAGCCCTTCACCTTCCTGAGCGAAACATCCTACCGCGAGCTGCGTTCTCGCTGGGGACAGGTCTTCCGCGCCGATATGGGTGCAGAAGCTTTCTATGATATCCTGAAGCGCCTGGATCTGGACCAGCTTTCCAAGGATCTGTGGAACGAAGTCCGCACCACAAAATCCAAACAAAAACGCAAGAAGGCTACTTCCCGTCTGAAGGTCGTGGAATCCTTCCGTGCTTCTCACAATCATCCGGAATGGATGATCATGACCGTTCTTCCGGTCATTCCTCCGGATCTGCGCCCGATGGTCCAGCTGGATGGCGGCCGCTTTGCCACCTCCGACCTGAACGATCTTTATCGCCGTGTCATCAACCGCAACAACCGTCTGAAGAGACTGTTGGAACTGGGTGCCCCGGATGTGATCGTCCGCAATGAAAAACGTATGCTCCAGGA
>CAYWGX010000108.1:0-8800 GCA_964457635.1 uncultured Leptolinea sp. | reverse complement strand
AGGTCAGGGTGCGGATAACTTTAATGGTGTCGATCTTCTTGGCACCGGCATCCTGGAGGATGACGTCGAATTCGGTCGGGGCAGCAGCCTGCTGGCCAGCGTCAGCGGGACCTGCGGCGGCAGCGACAGCAACCGGAGCGGCGGCGGAAACGCCCCATTTTTCTTCCAATGCCTTGACGAGGTCAGCGGCTTCCAATACGCTCAGGGCGCTCAGTTCTTCAACAAGTTTAGCAATATCTGCCATTATAAACTCCTAAATAGTATATTTTAAAATTAGATTTTTGTTCCGGGTGAGACCCCGGCGAAAATGCTGAATCTTATTCAGCAGGTGCATTCTGTTTGTCAACGTAAGCCTGCATAACGGCTGCAAGGCCGCGTCCGGGTTCGTTGATGGTACGAACGAGCTGGGATGCAGGAGCCATAATGGTCCCGAGCAGCTTGGCGCGCATTTCCGGAAGTGACGGCAGGGTACCGAGTTTCGCAACTTCTTCTTTGTTCAGAAGTCCCTTTTCCAGGTAACCGTATTTGATCTTCATTCCGTAGTCTTTGACGATACCGTTGACAGCTTTTGCAACGGCAGCGGCATCTGTGAACGCGAAGTTGACCAGCGTGGTCCCGGTCAGTTCTTCACCGGCGGGGTATTCTTTATCAGCAAGGGTTTTGGTGATCAGCGTGTTTTTCACGACATGAGCTTCACCGCCTGCTTCACGAACCTTATCACGGATCGCGTCGATGGTGGGCATGTTCATCTTTTCATAGGTCAGCATGAACATGGCCTGGCTTTTGTCCAGCCATTCGCCATACTGCGCCATCATCTTTGATTTCTCATCTTTTGTAAAGGCCAATGTAAATTCCTCCTTCCCGTTAAAAATAAAAAATCTTTGCCGCCGGTTGCACAGACAAAGACAAAAAGATCAAAACGATTGGTTTGACTCTCTTCATTCGCCTCGGCAGGATATTAAGCCTTTCGGCACCGGCTGTCATCAGTGAATCGCGGACGTAATCGTCCAGTTCAATTTACCGTGTGATATGATACCACGGTTTGGGAGAAAGCGGGGAAAGATGTTACAAAGGATATAGAAGATAGGAGATAGGGGCGCCTTCGGCGCAAGTCCCCTGTCTTCTTGTCTCTTATCATCAAGATTCAGTCTCATGTATACTACATCCTATCTCCTACCTTACAAATCTCGTCAGTTCTCCGGTCTCGCCCGTGCGGATGAGGGGGAACTGGAATAAGCCCTGGCAGGGCTCCCAATCCATTGGTTCGTAGCTGACGGTTTTCAGCGTATAATTGGAACCGCCGCCAACCTGCGGAGCGAAACGCAGTTCCCAGTTGATCAGGATCGGGTTTACCCGGTATATCAGCAGTATATCGATCATCCGCAGCGGCGGCAGGTTGTCATAGGTATAATAATTCCCGGAACCGAAATAGTCCGTGTTGTTGATCACCTCCGGGTAATAGGTGATGGAACGGTCCCGTACATGTCCGATCAGCTGAAAGCTTTCCTTGCTCATACCGCGCAGGACCTCGGAGGTCATATTGCGGATCTTCATCCGGACCTGCAGCATGCGTTCATCCTTTTCAGCATTGGCATGGACCCGGGATGCGTTGGAAACCATGCTGGAGGTGACGATCACTTCCGGGAAAGAGATCTCAAACTGATCTCCGCACATATAATTCTCGTACTGTATGACCGTGATCGTCGTTTCTTCGGCTGCTGCGGCGCTGACCGAAAGGAGAATGGCAAACAAAAGCACAAACAAAGATTTTTTCATGAGTCTTTCCCTTTCATTGAATTGCAGCTTTTGGCAGCCGGAATTGGATTGTCTCAGCGGCTTCTTCACCGAAGACGTGAGGAGAAAAAGTCAGGATCCAGCCTTCGGCTTCCGGAAAAACATCAAAGACGATCGGCGTCAGCAGCATCTGTCCGGGCTCGATGCCCGCATAGAAAGTTTTCAGAGAATATCCGGCTGAAATACGGGCGCTCATCAGTGAATTCAGCAGGGTTTTCCCGTATAATTTATTCCGGTAAATCTCCTGAAGTTCAAAAGAGTCCGGTGTCAGCCAGCCTACGGTTTCTTCTCCGTTATTGGTGATGCCGACCCGCAGGATCATATATTTCATATCATCATCGGCAACAATGGCATGCATAGATTTTGTGATGATGGGCTGTGAGATCAGGCGGATCTCGTAATCACCGCATTCCATGGGGACGCCCACATTCAGCACCGGCGGCAGTTCACTGCCATCCGGGAAGGGATACTCTTTGCTGGGGATCACATCGGCATTGCAGGAGGGGATCAGGAAAAACAAAAGGACCGGAAAAATGAAGCAGTAGATTATTCTTTTCATGAGTTTAATTCTCCCGCTGTCCGGTGCTGTAGATATAAAAATCTCCGGCTGCACAGGTGACTGTCAGCCCTCCCTCATTGAGAATGGGACCAAAGCTCCAGGAAACCTTCTCCGGAACGATCTCACCGTCTGCGTTGATCGTTTTGATCGGGTCGCTGATCGAAGCGGCCTTTTTCCCGTTGATAAAGATCTCATCAGTGCCATCCTGCCGGATCACTTCGATGCGGTATGCTTTAACCGGCGCTGCGGCTTTCATCCTAAAGGAATTGTTGATCGTTTCCCAATCCTGCAGAAACTGCTCATTCAGCTTTTCCTGAGTCATGGCAGCTGCACCGATCGAAGAAGTTTCCGCGTCTTCCGCTGTGATTTCAAACTCCGCAGGGTCAATCTCCTGGATCAGTTCCAGGCTGTGTTTGATGCTTCCGGGCGTATATGTGGAATGACGGGAGCCGCCATAGGAATTCGTCGCTTCATAAATGCCCGAATTTGGATCGATCAGGATGCCTTTGCTTTCATTGAACCCGATCATCAGTGAATCGGAAAAATAAACATAGCAGGAGCCGGTATCCTGCGGATAATTATCCTCAAGAAACAGGGTGATGTACAGATAAAAATCTCTCAGGTAACCGCGTGTTTCGCCGGTTGCCGTGCCATGCATGATCTGCCGGTCTGCGGGTGTATCCAGGTAAATGATCTGGTTATAGGTGGTTTTATCTGTCCAGCGGCCCAGCAGTGCCCACTGCTCTTTATTCCATTTTTCGTGCGGGAAATAGGAAAGATCCAGCGGCTCAAAGAACAAAGTATCCGGTGCAAATCGGTAGAAAGCCGGTTTTTCATACAGATTGTATTTTTCCCGGATCGCCAGTGACGGAAAACGCTGCTGCAGGGAAAGTGCATCTCCTTCCGCTGTTTGAGCTGATGCAGCTGTTGTGCAGAAGGCCAGCAGTGTTATGATAAAAATCAACAGCAAGTTCTTTTTCATTGAAACCTATTTCCTTTCACCTGACCTTCAATGGGATTTCGATTTCGCAGTAAGGTGTCGACGATCCGCGTTCTGTCGGGCGGAAAACAAAAGACCAGCCCTCAAAGCTGTAGGGAACAACATCAAAAATCAGGTTGGTGTTCCGCAGATCGGTAAAATCATAGGGTTCGGCAAAAGTATGCCAGCCGTTTTTCAGGTTCGCTATCATTGTGGTTGCGTAATCGAGCGGGTAATAGGTATGGTGACCGTCATTTGTCGTATGTTTCACAGAAAAGCTGCTTTTGTCGATCCCGTTCCAGCTCTTTTCGACAAGAAAAAGGATCTCGGCTTTAAAAACAATAAAATAATCAGGGGCGGTTCTGCCGCTGGCGACTTTGCTGAGCGCGGGCTGTTGGGTCAGTTCAATAAAGATATCGTTTCTGCATCCGAATACATAGGGGTTTGGTTCGTTTAGCAGGATCGGGTCCACATCGGCAGCCGTGCAGGGAAGGCTTGTGGCTGCGATCAATGCCAGCAGCAGGAATAACAGTTGTTTTCTCATCAGAAAAGCCGCCTCCTTATTTTATACGCATCGTGAAATTATCAAATGTACAGCGTACCCGGTTCCCGTATTGATGTAATTCGGAACCAGCTTCGAAAGTGACAATATCTTTGATTCCGTCATCGTAGCTGAAGCGGAATTTTCCGTTGACATAAACATACATGATGTTGTTCAGACGGATAAAATCAAATTTTGTGTATTCATCAGGATCCAGGTCGGAAAGGTCGGCAATGCTTTCGTAGGTCATTTCCCCGTCGACAGGCGTAAAATAGTAGGCCTGATCTCCCGGATAGAGGATGACGCCGCTCTCCTTACCGATTCCGCGGGCTATCAGGTTGCTGTAGCGCATCCAGCAGATCCCGCCTGCCCCGTTAGGGATGTTTTCTTTCCGGGCGGCAGAATAAGTGACATGAAATTCATTTTTCCGGATCTGGTCGAAGTTCAGGCGTTTGTTGGAGGTATGAACGACGACTTCGGATGGCTGCATGGTCATCAGCATGTCTGAGCCTTCTCCGTCCATAATATAGTACTGATGGACGGTCACCGGGTTCGGAAATTCATTGACATACCCCTGGATTTCCGAATAATCCTGTTTGAAGGCATCCCTGACAAAAATTTCCGTATCGGCAGTTTCCAGCAAATGCTGCGGGTTGACAAGGTCTTCTTCCTCGTTCTGTCCGTTTACGGCGCTTGTAACGAAAGCCATCATCATAAGGAAGCCAAGGATGCTTATTTTCTTGATTCCGCGAAATGTTAACCTTATTTTCACCTTTCACCTTTCACCTTTCAACTTTCACCTTCCTTCGAAGCCCTTCACATTTTCAGTTGTTCACCTTTTTGACGGACAGATTGTCAAAGGAACAGCAGGCATCATCTCCGTTCGCCATCACGGAATTGCCGTATATCAGCTGAAACGGTCCGGAATTCGTGTCCTGGAACTGGCCGGCATATACCCCGTCCACATAGGCATAGGTCTGTCCCGTGAAACGGACGATCGACAGCGTGTATTTGTCGCTGAGATTGTCCCAGACCCGGGTGAAGCTGCCGGAGTCTTCACTTTGGGTCTTCCGGTAAAAACCGACGCCTTTTCCGTCAGCCATCAGCAGGACCAGGGTGGATTCTTCTTCCTGTTTCGCAGCAGCCAGATCATTGATGTACCCTACATAACAACCCGCTGATCCGGCAGGAAACACGTCATTCAGGGTGATATCCATGGTGAACATAAAATTCTGCATTTGTCCGGAACTGATGCGGTTGATCAGGTTATAGTCGTGAACGCCATCCGAATTCGCAAACAGGGATATCTTACGAATCCCGTCCTGGTTGCTGGTTTCGATCGCCGTTGAACTGCCGATGTCTGAGTAAAGTGCCAGAGCCGGTGGGGTGAATTTGTCTTCCAGTGCACGAATCGGGAACAGATTGTCCAGATTGTTGCTGAATATTTCGAGCATATCGCTCCAGGATGCCCCGCAGTTATCCGCTCCGTATATAGCCTGGTCGCTGGTGAAGCCTTCTGATTCCAGATATTCGATCAGCTGCTGCCGTGTTGAAGGTGCAGCCTGCAGGTGGGCTTTGGCTCTTTCAACAGCGACCTTGTTCCAGTCCTTGCCTTCCCCGACGACACTCACCGCATATAATGCCTGGTCATGTGTGAAGCCGACAGAAGCTGACTCCAGTTGTCGAATCAGTCCTTCTTCCGAATAGGCACCGGTGATCAGCAGCGCTTCCGCTCTTTTGACGGCGATCTCATTCCAGTCAATATCGGCAGCGGCAATTTCAACCCCTTTCACCGCCTGTTCGTGGGTAAAACCGACCATTTCGGATTCCAGTTGTTTGATCAGTCCGGTTTCCGAAAATGAAGAAGATTTCAGATAAAAAGCGGCTCTTCTGGCTGCCATTTCGGTCCAGTCCACATCCTTCCCTGCTATATCTGCACCGTAAACAGCTTCTTCATGTGTATAGCCGTCGGTGGATGATTCCAGACGGCGTACCAGGCCATTATAGGAATAATCTGAGGTCTCCAGATAGGCAGCTGCGGTATCAGCTGCCATTTGGTACCAGTCAACGTAAATGTTGGCCACTGCATATTCCGCTTCTTCCTGTGTGAAACCGTCGAATTCAAGCTTTTCGATCAAATTATTCCTGGAATAGTGGTTTGTCGTGATATACTCCAGCGCAGCCTTCAGCGCATCGGCTTCGTCTGCCAGTGTGGTTTCCGGTTTCTCAAAACCGGCCAAAGCTAATCCCAGAAATAAAATTATCAGAATTCGGACAGCGTATGTCTTGTTTTTCATCTTGTTCTTCCTTTCGAAAATGAACAACTGAATACTATTATACACAAAATTATTGCGAAATTTCTTCAAAAATCCGGAATAATAAAAATCCTTTCCGCTTGTGAAGATGCCGGAAAGGATTTTTTGTCTGCTGTGATTGCGGCAGGATGCCGTCTTCTATTCTACGGAAATAGAGAAATAGTAGTGAGGCTGGCCGCCGTAATGATATTCAATTTCAAGATCCGGATATTTTTCCCGGACCAGATCCACATATTTTTCTGCATCAGCATCTGTCATGCCATTGCCGTAGAAAAGGGTGATCTGCTCATAGTCTTCAGCCCGGATCTGATCCAGCAGCTTCAGCAGCCCCTCTTCAATGGTATCGGCAGAGATCACCAGGTCGCCGTTATGGATCCCGATCACCTGTCCTTCGGTGACGTTGACACCGTTCAGTTCAACGGACCGGGTCGCCCGGGTCAGTTCGCCGGATTCGACCTGCAGCAGGGATTCATTCATGGCTTCCACGGTGGCATCGAAATCACCTTCCGGATCCAGCATCAGCATCGATGCGATTCCCTGTGCCACGTTCTTGGAACGGATCACAGCCACCTTTTTCTTTGATTGGGTGATCGCATTGTTAGCGGAAAGGATGATGTTCTTGTTGTTCGGCAGCACGATCACCTTGTCCGTCGGCAGGTCTTCCACTGCTTTGAGGATCTGTTCCGTGCTGGGGTTCATGGTCTGCCCGCCGGAAATGATGGCGTTCACGCCCAAACTTGCCAGGACCCGGGAAATGCCTTCACCCGGGGAAACGGCGATGATGCCGATCTGTCCCGGCTCGACTTCGGTCAGCGTGTATTCGGATTCCTTCGCCTTGCGGATGTCTTCCATCTGGGCGACCAGGTTTTCAATGGCCACTTTGGTGACAGTGCCCAGCTCCATGATGTAATTGATGGGGGCATAAAGATTTTCGGTGGGAACGTGGATGTGCATGCGGTACATCTCATCACCTTCACCTACCTGGATGGAAGTGCCCATTTCGCTGAGCCGGTCATAAAAAGCCGCCAGTTCCAGCTCTTTACGGGGATGGAAATCAACGACTACCTCATAATCCTGGCCCGGTTCAATGATTTCTTCTTCGTTCATGCTTTCCAGCTGTGCCAGGGAAACCATCGGCGGTATATCCGTGTTGACATCCAGCGGTTCGCCGTTCAGCCAGCGCAGGAAACCTTCGAAGATATAGAAAAGCCCGCGTCCGCCGGAGTCTACCACACCGGCTTGCTTGAGTACCGGCAGCAGATTCGGAGTGTTCAGGACGGATTCATCCGCCGCATCAACCGTGACGGTCAGCAGCTTGACAAAATCATCGCATTGCGGAAGTGCTGCTTCCACGGCGTTGGCGGTATCCTTCAGCACCGTCAGGATCGTCCCTTCAACAGGGCGGACCACACCTTTGTAAGCGGTGTTCTTGGCTTCTGTCAGTGCCCGGGAAAAAATTTCCGGTGTAAAGGTTTCATAATTTGTCATAACGCGGGAAAAGCCGCGCCACAGCTGGGAAAGGATCACGCCGCTGTTGCCGCGGGCACCCATCAGGGCTCCCTGAGCGGCAGCCCGCATGATCTGCCCGGCGTGATTGGTATCCATCAAAACAATATCCGACCAGGCAGTCTGCATGGTCAGCAGCATATTCGTACCGGTATCGCCATCCGGCACAGGAAAAACATTCAGTGCATTTACGATGTTTTGGTTTGTTTTCAGCCAGAGCATTCCGGCTTCAAACATCGATTTCCATTGTTTCCCGTTGAGAGTTTTCGGTGCGTCCTGGCCTTCGGACGTCTTGTTTTTGTTCTTTGCGGTCATTGCTCTCCTGGATCTGCTTTATTTATCGGGGTTGCTTACACGCAGACCCTTGACATGGACATTGACGTTGTCGACGTGCAGACCGGTCATTTTTTCAACCTGATATTTTACGCTGTCGGCGACACTGTGGGCGACGGAAGTGATGCGCGTCCCGTATTCGACTGTGATATACAGGTCGATCGTGACGTTCTTCCCGTCAAATTTTACGTTGACTCCCTGCGATGAATCTTTCACGATTGCCGCAGCCAGTCCCTCGGCAAGATTTTTCGGTGCAAGACCCACGATCCCATAAGACTGCTGGGCAGCATGGGATACAATTGTGCTGATAGCTTTGTGGGAAAGGAAAATGCTTCCCAACATATTTTGCTCGTTTTCGTTCATATCCACTCCTTCCCGCCCGGTTTGTGAGAAAGGTCGGGAATCCGGGGTACAAATCACCCCTGACTATATTCTATCATCATTTCCCGTCAGTCCATGGGAAAGGTGAAGGTTGGAATGAAGGAGATAGGAGATAGAATGTAGGATATAGTTGGAACAGGATGGCGCTTCGCTCCTTTGATTTAAAAAACGCTCCCATGTCCTTTTGAGGGATATATGGGAGCATTTCCTTATCATTTTTTCAGTACTGCAGTTTCTACTGCAATCCTGAAATGAAAATTAATGGGATTTGTCACTTTCAAATTCCGTACCGGCTGCACGGTTGGCTTCTGCCTCGCCGACCAGTGTGTCGTAATCTGCCAGGTTGTAGCTCTTGTCATAAGGTGTCGGCAGCAGGCCTTCGTTGATGTAGC
>CAYWGX010000107.1:0-8917 GCA_964457635.1 uncultured Leptolinea sp. | reverse complement strand
ACCATACGGCCGGTGTCGCCGCGTTCCACGCACTGCCAGGCCAGGTTACCGAAGGAAGAGGCAACCATGCGATCCAGAGAGTCCGGAGCACCGGAGCGCATCATGTAGCCGACCTGCTGATACATCACATTGGAGCCGGTGCGCTTCTTGACAGCTTCTGCAACGATCATGCCGATGCCGCCGAGTTTGCGGTGACCGTAGGCATCCATTTCGCCGGTTTCGATCACATCGCCGCCTTCCATGATGGCGCCTTCGGAGACGGTCAGCACGGAGTAGTGGGACGGATTGTTTTTCTTGTCGGCTAACAGGAATTCGGAAAGTTTGTCAATGTTGAAGTGGACTTCAGGGATGACTGCACGATCAGTGGAGGCAAGGTAGGAAGCAATCAGGCTGGTTTCGCCGGAATTGCGGCCGAACAGTTCAATGATACCGATTCGTTCATGAGAACCCAGGGAGGTGCGCATGTTGGTGATGACTTCGACAGAGCGGGTCATGGCGGTGGAGAAGCCGATGCAGTAGTCAGTGCCGAACACATCATTGTCCATGGTCTTCGGGATAGCAACGACCGGGATACCTTCATTGTGCATGCGGACGGTGTAGCTCAGAGTGTCATCACCGCCGACGGTGACCAGGTAGTTAATGCCCAGGTTTTCAATGTTGCGCATGATGTGCTTGGTATAATCCCAAGTGGTTTCATCTTTCTGAACACCGAGCGGGGAATCCTGCAGAAAGTCGGGAATGACGTCTTTCTTCACGTTCTGCGGATTGGTGCGGGAAGAGTGAAGGAAGGTACCGCCGGAACGGTCGATCTTGCGAACATCATTGTATGTCAGTTCGCGGATGTAGGTCGCTTTGGTTTCAGGATCTTCCGGATTGTAGTTCAGCAGACCGCCCCAGCCGCGTCGGATACCCAAAACGCGGTAGCCGGCTTCCAGAGCGTTCACGATAGTGGCTTTCATCGCTACGTTCAGCCCGGGGACATCGCCTCCGCCGGTCAGAATTGCAAGTGTTTTTGTCATGTTTGCCTCCGCAAAAAAATGTACATGTTTCATCGGATAATTCTTTAATCTTATCCGGATACATTATATCACAAGTCACTGCGAACTCCGCAGAATCAGTGTATATAATTAAAGGGAAAAGTTGAAGGGATAGCAGGAACGCGACTCGTGTGTCCTATACGTGAGACACCGGGAACTGTCCGTAGTGTCCCGGGAGTCAGGGTTTTCTTAAAGATGAAAGTTGAAAAGTGAAAGAAGCTGATAGCAGGTGTCAGATATCGTGGAGCGGATTTACTGCATGTTGGATGGTGTGAGATAATGGGACATTTTCGGATTTCGGATTTTACGGAAGAGTGTAAACCAAGAGAAAAGCTGCTGACTTACGGTGCCTTGGCGCTTTCGGATGCTGAGCTTCTGGCGATACTGCTTGGCAGCGGCACCCGGGAGATGAATGTACTGGAGCTGGCGAATAAAATTCTGAAGGACAACGGAGGATTGAGCGGTCTCCGCAGACTCAGTAAAGAAAAACTCGGAGAGATCAAGGGAATCGGACCGGCAAAGGCGACCGGTATTATGGCTGCCATCGAGCTGGGCCGCCGTTTTTCAAAATCGATCAATCAAAAAGACGAACGGCCGAAAATTAAAACCGCAGAAGATATATATCAGTTCGTGCATTACGACATGGACTACCTGGACCATGAGGAGCTGCGGATCATTTGTCTTGACACGAAAAACTACGTGATGAGTGAAGAGCTTCTTTATCGGGGAACGGTCAATTCATCGAATGTTCGTATAGCGGAAATATTCAGGAGACCGCTGCAATTAAATGCTACCACCTTTATTATGGTCCATAATCATCCCAGCGGTGACCCGACGCCCAGTCCGGCTGATATTGTGACGACACGAAAGGTCATCGACGTGGGTAAGGCGATGGAACTGCCGCTTATGGATCATGTGATTATCGGAGCCGGTACCTATTTTTCCATGAAAACAATGATGGACGAAAAATAAAAAGCATCAGCCTGAATTTCAGGACTGATGTTTTTTGTCTTTATCGTTCTGCCCGCATGGGATTATTGAGAAAATCTTCGTAAGCGAGGCGGATGCCGTCTTCGAGTTCGGTTGTGTAGGTCCAGCCCAGCGCCGCTGCCTTGGAGACATCCAATAGTTTCCGTGGTGTGCCGTTCGGCTTGGATGTGTCCCACTCGATTTTCCCCGTGTAACCGATCACTTTGGCGACCAGCTCGGTCAGCTCTTTGATGGTCAGTTCTTTGCCGGTTCCGGCGTTGACCGTTTCATTGCCGCTGTAATTGTTCAGCAAAAAGACACAAAGATTCGCCAGATCGTCCACATAAAGGAATTCCCGCAGCGGGCTTCCGTCTCCCCAGCAGGTCACGGATTCCCTGCCTTCCACTTTTGCCTCGTGGAAGCGGCGGATGAGCGCGGGCAGAACATGGGAATGGGTCGGATGATAATTATCGTTGGGTCCGTAAAGGTTTGTGGGCATGACGCTGATGAAGTCTGTCCCGTACTGACGGTTCAGAAATTCACAGTATTTCAGACCGCTGATCTTTGCCAGGGCATAGGCCTCATTGGTTTTTTCCAGTTCCCCGGTGAGCAGGCAGGATTCTTTCATCGGCTGGGGCGCCATACGGGGGTAAATGCAGGATGAACCGAGAAAAAGCAGTTTTTTACAGTCATTCTGCCAGGCGCTGTGGATCACGTTCATTTCCAGCATCATGTTATCATACATAAAATCTGCCAGTGCGGATTCATTGGCGACGATCCCGCCCACTTTTGCCGCTGCGAGAATGACCACTTCCGGTTTTTCTGCAGCAAAGAATTTTTCTACCGCATCCTGCCGCAGCAGATTCAGCTCTTTATGGGTCCGGGTGATGATATTGTGATATCCCTGCCGTTCCAGTTCCCGGACAATGGCGGAACCCACCATTCCCTTATGGCCGGCAACGTAAATTTTTGCATTTTTCTCGATCATATGATTCCTTTCCGGGACATAGCGGATTATTTCCGATATCCCTGTTTTCAGCGGATGAAATTGGTGAATACATGCGGTTCTTTTTCCGGGAGACCGTATTTTTCCTTTGCGTCTGCAATAGCTTTCATCAGGAAGCTCATGTTGCGTGCGAGTGTCCGCATCATCTGCAGTCCTTCTGCGTCTTCAGCACCCTGTCCCGGTGCACCGCCATGGATCCCGTTCCAATATTGACCGGAAGCTATCGGCATGCCGGAAATGGTGAAGAATTTGTTCATCTCATCAAAAGCGGCAGTCAATCCACCTCGCCGGGCAGCTGCGATGGCCGCACCGACTTTCATGGTCTTGTCGAATGGGCTGCTGTAAAACAGGCGCTGCATGGCTGCTATCAGCGAAGCGTTGGCGGAGCCATAGTAGACGGGAGCTCCGATCACCAGACCGTCACTTTCTTCAAATTTGGCACTGAGTTCATTGACAACATCATTGAATACACAGCGGCCGGTTTTTGAGCACGAACCGCAGGCCATGCATCCGCGGATGTCCTGATTCCCGATGTGAACGATCTTGGTTTCGATCCCTTCCGAAATAAAAACATTTTCCATTTCCGCCAAAGCAAGTGCGGTGTTCCCGTTTTTCCGCGGGCTCCCGTTGATCATCAATACCTTCATACCTTCCCCTTTCCTATATCCTATATCCTATATCCTTATTTCTGATTTCTGATTTCTGATTTCTGATTTATATTCCCAGTATCCTTTTTGCTGCCTTGTTCACTTCAAGAATCGATTTGCTTTCCGGTTCCGGCAGCGGCTCGGAGACTGCAAAGAAGACATCATAATTCGGATAGTCTGTCGGGTAGCCATGGGTCGCTTTTTCGTTATTGACCGCCTTGAAATAAAACCCCTGCTTTGCGCAGATACCGAAAGCCGCCTGTCCGGCATAACCGGATTCTTCCATTTCCTCGTCGGTCAGCAGTCTTTCCACGGCAGGATCTGCAAGCACCGCATCTTTGATAAGATCCATCTGTTCTTCATCCAGTCCGCGATTGAAACAGAAGGAGCTGCCGTCGCAATTCTGGAATACGGCCCGTTCATTGCTGACCGTGCTGTCATCATGATATTCCAGAAAGCCGAACATTTCAAGAATTCGGTTCGGGTCGACGGCAGTATGGACGTTCAGCTGGGCGTGGTCGGAAAATACGATGACCGCAGTCTTGTTTTCATAAAAACCTGCAGCTTCCGCAAGTGAGCCGAGAAAACTGTCCATTTCCCGCAGGGCATTCAGTGTTTCCTTTGACCCTCTGCCGTGTTCATGGCAAAGCGAATCATAAGCTGTCAGGTGCATCAGCATCAGGTCCGGGTGTCCGAGTTTGATGATATCCAGCATGGAAGCAGTGGCGAAGCGATCCCGTTCCGGTTGTTCGATGCCCCGGAGCAGGTTTTTGTGCCGCAGATAGGAATAGATCTGGATCAATTTGGAACCGGTCCGCAGGTTCGCGCTGACCTGGCTTTCGCCTTCTTTGCTCATGATTTCCGGAACGTTCCAACGGATGTTTTTCGCGTATGCGGTCACCGGCCACATCACGGCAGCAGTTTTGAGCCCATTGGCGGCTGCCTGATCCCAAATCGGTACAGCTTTCAGCAGACGGCTGTCATAATTCCACCAGGGCTTCGGGTTTTCCGGCTGTAGCATGACGTTGGAAATGATCCCGTGTTTTCCGGGAACGACGCCTGTGGAAACGGAGGCATGGATCGGATAAGTATTGGAGATAAAAACAGTTTTCAGACCCGGAAAAATAGATCCGTGAGAAAAAATGCGTTTAAAATTCGGCATCTCACGAAGTGCAGACAATTCGTCCGATCCGACAGCATCAAAACTGACCAGCAGAAGCTTTTTCCCGGTTTTCATATCCTCATTATAAGAGATTTTTCTCCCATTAAATCAAAAAAAGGACAGGCCCATCACTTTATGACTAACCTGCCCTTTTTTTTCTATATACTATATCCTATTTTCTCTCTTTCGGATAGATGACGACCTTTCGGTTCGGCTCTTCTCCGATGCTTTCTGTCATGATATCTTTATTATCGCGAAGCGCCAGGTGGATGATGCGGCGTTCGGTGGCGGACATCGGTTCCAGTGAGATGCGGCGTCCGGTTTTGACCACCTGATCCGCCATGCGGACGGCCATCTGGCGAAGCTGACGCTCACGGCGTTCGCGGTAACCCTGTACGTCGATCACGAGGGGGACCCAGTGGCCCACTTCACGGCCGACGATCAGGCTGGTGATGTACTGCAGGGAGTGCAGCACTTCGGAATGACGTCCGATCAGGAAAGAAAGATCATCCCCCTGAATATCGATCATGATCACACGGCCGTCAACATCATCGGCAGCTTCTCCGATTTTGGATTGGATCGAGGCATTTACATGCATTTTCTCCAGCAGATCCCGGACGACATTGGCTGCGATCTGCTGTGTTTCTTCATTGACGACCGGATCTCCGTCACTGTTTTCGAGGTCAGCCGGCTTTTCGATATTGATTTCAACTTTAGCCGGTTGTTCTGTTTCCTGCCGATCTGAAGTCTGTCCGGGTTCCTGTTTCCTTCCCTGTTTGGGTTCAGCAGGTTTGTTCTCCTTTTCAGGACGGGCCGGTTTTTCGGAACGGGCGGGTTTTTCCTGGCGGGCTGGCTTTTCCGGTCGTGCAGCTTTTTCGGGGCGGGCCGGCTTTTCCGGACGGACCGGTTCAGCAGGCTTCACCGCAGCAGCTTCCTCAGCTTTTGGTTCTTCCGGAGCAGCAGTATGCGCTTCGGTTTCTTCTTTCTGGATGGAAGCACGCAGGCTGTCGGCTTTGATGGTCAGGCGGACCCGTGCCTGACGGGCTCCGATGCCAAAGATACCTTTGCTGCCGTTGTCCAGGATCTCAATATCCACTTCATTCCGGGTCACGTTCAGTTCGTGCAGCCCTTTGTTGATTGCATCTTCCGCATTAGCGGCAATATATTCTAAAGATGTAGATGTCATAAGCTTTCCAATTATTTCTTCTTCGGTTTTTTATGGTTTTTGAATTCGCGATAGTCGATTTTCTGTGTGAAGATCGCGTTGTCATCATCAGCCTTTGCGGAAGCTTTCGGCTTGCTCTCAGCCTTTGCAGCATCGTCGCTGCTTTCAGCTTTTTTCGCCGGAGCGGAAGCAGCCCGGGGCTTGGCTGTCGGTTTCGGAGCGGGTTTTTTCTTCTCCCAGAATTTCAGGTTTTCCCAGTGCAGTGTTCCCATGGCGGCGTACTGGCAGATGGTGAAAATGTTGGAAATCAGGAAGTAGAGTGCCAGACCTGATGCCAGTGAGTAGGCCATGAAGCCCATCAGCAGCGGCATATAGATGTTCATCATACCGGTCATCATGGCAGTGCTGGCTCTGCTTTCACCCTGAGGTTGGGCAGGCTGCGTCAGTTTAGTCTGCAGGATGGTGGTCAGAACCACAAGGATCGCCAGCACCGGCAGACCGAAGTTGCCGATATACAAGCGTTCCGGCAGTCCCAGGTTCATCCACAGAAAATTCGGATTGATCGGGAAGACCTCGGAAATCTTGATCCAGTTCGGGAAGACACGCTTGATCAGGTCCAGCATGCCCATTGGTGTAGTGACGATGGCAGCGATGACGGCCTGGTAGAGCGCAAAGATGATCGGCAGCTGGATGAGCGTTGGCAGGCAGGATGCTGTTGGATTGACACCCTTTTCCTTGTAAAGCTTCATCTGTTCCTGTGCCAGGCGCTCTTTGTCGTTCTTGTACTTCTCCATCATATAGAGATAGTCCGGATCATTCTGCAGTTCAGCCATAGCCTTGGAGCTCTTGATCTGGGACTGCATCAGCGGATGGGTGAGCAGCTTGATCAGGACGGTGAAGATGATGATGGCGACACCGAAATTACCGACGATCTTGTAAATGAACAGCAGCAGGTTTAAGAAGAGGTTAACGAATGAAGTCCACATTATTTACTCTCCTTTTCTGATGTGCGTGTATAGACCCAGTCTTCCTTCAGATCCTGGGTGTAGGCCTTGATTTGACCGTCCGTTGATACCGGCAGGACAGCAAAGCTTCCGTTTGAAAGCACGACCGGTGTGGTGTAAACAGCCTGACTCAGTGTGCGTTGTCCGACGGATTTGCCTTCCATGCTGTAGGTCATGGTCTCACCGTTTTCATCAACAAGCAAAACTGTGTCTTCATCTAATTTGACCGGAGAGGCGATGAAGCCGATCTTGTCTGCCGTCAGCTTTTCAGTCTTCCAGACGGTGCTGCCGTCAGCGATTTCAATGCAATAGAGGATCCCACTCATATCGGCTGCGATCAGTTTCCCGCCCATCAGCAGCGGTGAAGCCCAAATCTCTCCTTCGGTCGTCAGCAAAGGACGAATGCTGTTGTCGGCAAGATCCATTTCGTCAACTTCATTCGCCAGGGTGCTGAAATAAAGCTTTCCATCATTGAGCACCGGGTCGTTCATAACGGCACCGGAGATATCGATGGACTGTTTCAGTGCGCCGGTGGCAGCATCCAGCAGGTTCATCTTTTTATCCATGGAAGCCACATAAAGTGTTCCGTTATAAGCTTCCGGTTTCACCCAAATCTCACCGCTGAGGGTCGTCTGCCAGTTCGGGCTGATGGTCTCACCGGAGACATTGGCCGGGTAGGAACTGACCATGCCGCCGCTGGAAACGACGATCACATTGCCGTCAGCGATCAGCGGAGAGGCGATGATCTTGTTCTTGTTGTTGCCGACCTCAACGGAAGCGACCAGTGTACCGTCTGCTTTGTTGAGGATATGAAGCTGGTTGGCATAGGTTCCGGCATAAACATGAGTTTCATCGTAAGCCGGTGCAGCAAAGAACGAGAGCCTGTTGTTGGCTGATTCCGGGTAGGACCAGAGTTTCTGCCCGTCCTGTACCGCTTCGATGAAATTCCCGTTCGCTGTGTAGACAATATCGTCTTCCACAGTGATCCCGGGCCAGCTTGAATTGCCGGTCAGGGCGCTGCTGCTTGTGCAGGCAGATATAGCGATTGCACAGAAAAACAGGAGCGCGATTGCGAAATATTTATTTTGTTTCATAAGGGTTCCTTACACTTGCGGATCTCACGGAACCGGATCAAATCCGCCGGGGTTGAAGGGATTGCAGCGCAGGACCCGCCAGATGGCCATCGGAACACCCACCAGAGCGCCGTATTTGTAGATGGCCTGATAACCGTAATGAGAACAGCTTGGATAAAACCGGCAGGTATTTGCGGGCAGTATTTTTGAAAATGTCATTTGATAAAAGCGTATGAGTCCCAGACAGATGAACCGGGGAATGTTCAGCAGCTTAAATGACAAATCCCGCAAACGCGGTTCCGGTGGGAGAACCGGATACACTTCTTCCGGTTCCTGATTCTCTTCGGGCTGAAGCTGAGGGTCCACGAAGCAATGAGTGACTTACTTCTGAGCTGATTCGCGGTATATTTCCGCCTTTTTCAGTTGTTTTGCAAGAATTTCGGTGATCTCCGGGGTGTCATGGTCCAGGATCGCCTGACGGGCGATCAGCAGGATCATGCAGTTCTGCAGGACATTTTCGTGCAGCGCATCTGCCGCGGAACGCAGTACGCGCTTGGCACGATTCCGTTCCACGGCACCGCCGACTGCTTTGGAAGCGATTACGCCGACAGGTGCATTCTGCGTGATACTGTCCCGGAGGTACATTAACACAAAAAACGGGTGCGCAATGGACTTCCCGTTTCGTCTGACGCGCTGAATATCGAGCGTATGATTCAGACGTGTTTTTCTGTCCATTGCAGCACTCGCTGTTTTTACCGAATTTATTGAATCAACGAAAAAAACGAATTACCAGCGAAGACGTTTCAGGCTGTTGTTCGCGGATACGGTCAGCTTATAACGACCGCGGGCGCGGC
>CAYWGX010000106.1:0-8952 GCA_964457635.1 uncultured Leptolinea sp. | reverse complement strand
AAACACATTTATCGTGGCGCCTCTCGAGGCATGTTGGATTAATCAGCGTTTCCCTAACGTGAGAAACTCACCTTCTGGATGGTACCGTCATCACGGACGGTGACACGGATCACAGAGCGGTCCAGTACGTTTCCGACCCGGTTATCCTTGATATAGGTGATGACGAAGTTGGAATGCTCCGGCAAAGCGTGAGCGGTATAGCGTCCGGTCTTATTGTAATTGATCTCTTTCTTGACCATGCATTGCGAATATTCACTGGCTGCGGAACTGATGTTATAAGCCCGCTTGACTTCTTTGTAAATATCGCTGGACATTTCCGGTGCGAGGACATTTTCATAATTCGATTCTTCACCCAGCAGCTCATAAGCCCGTGCTGTCTTGGAACGCTGCATGATGTTGTTGATATCAGCATTCTCATCCACCGCATAGAGCGGATCACCGTAAAAAACGAAGGAAAGCAGCGTCTTTTGGATCTCAGAGTCCAAGCCACCGTTTTTCTGCTCCATCTCGGTGGCAAGGTTCTTTTTTGCCCGGCGGAAAGCCTCACCGCAGGTGACGCCGGACATCAGATGCTTCCAGAATAGATATCCCAGCAGGTCAGCCGCCACCAGCGTGGAATTCAATGCACCATAGGCTATCGTGGTGGAACCGATGAAGACCCGGGTTGCTTTCCCGAGAAAATGCAGGCTCATGCAGTCATTTTCAAAGCGCCTGGGAGTCTCCGCGCCATAACAGCATTCCGCAAACACCACCTTCGGTGTGTTGGTGATATTGGCAACATTGCGGATTTCCAAAGCTGTCGGAATGCGGGGACCTGAGGAACGGTCATCATTCCGCTTCTGTCCATACCAGTTCGGCTGACCTTTGATGCCGTGCAGGTTGAAGTAACCGAAATCACACGAATCGAAGGCTGAAAGAGGGAAATTGGATGAGGTCGTCGCGGGACAGACCGAGAGACTGGATGTGTCAGCAATGACCTTATAAACGATGGTTGACGGTGTGAGCCAGGCTGCACAGGTATAACCGAAGCATTTGCCGGTCTTTTTCACAGTCTTTTTGTTGTCTTTCTTTTGTTTTTCTATGGTCTTCTGACTGCTGTAGCGCAGGATGTGATAATCCTGAATGCTGCGCAGCTGTTCCATCAGCAGTCCGGGATCCTTGGAACCGTCACCGGGGATCCTGCCGACCGGCCACTGCATTTCATAGCATCTCGCGCTGTCCAATGCACCGTAAGGAGCATCGGAAGGAACATCCGTATCGCTGTCGCCGGTGGGATTCCGCAAGCTGAAGAACGGCACAACATCATCACCGCCCACGATCAGCAGCGCACCGATCATCTGACCGTTTTCCTTCAGTTTGTTATCCAGCTTGACGAGCTCCTGATGAAGCGCATTGGCATTCGGTCCGGAGCTACCGACAGAGGCATATTCATCCGGATAAAAGACCTGAGCTGTCCAGCCTCTGCGATTCGAAACAGCATCGGCCACAGCATTCATTTCGGTATTGATGAAATCCTTATTATTTGAACCATATTTGCGGTTCAGCCCGGCGATGGAAGACATGATGACATAAACCGGTTTGCGGTTATCGGCATCTTCTGCCTTCAAACGGTAAACATATTCACCGATCGGGATCGCTTCATCCTTTCCGCGACGTCCGATCCCGCTGAAAAGACTGCCTTTCCCGGTGACAGCCGATTTGCTCAGCTGATATTTTTCCTCACCAAACAGCTGGGATTCATTTTTATTTTCACTGGAGACCAGTGCTGATTCTGTGCGTTCAGCATTGCCGCGGGAAGATGACCTTTCTTTCTCAGCAGCGTCTTCAGCACCATTAAAATGATCCGATTCCTGAGGACGTTCCGCACGGTCAGAGGATTCATTCACAGATGTCTCCAGTATATCCACTTTCATCGCAGAGGGATCATAGAGGAAAGTCAGATTTTCCAAGCCGGCAAGCTTCACAATTTCAGCAGAAAGCTTGAGGTCATCGGTATCAAGGGAAAGCAGCGCGGGATCCACCCAGAGGTTTTTATAGGGATTGGCGTCCTGCCAGATTCGCATACCCACCTGTCCGGTGATATCCGCATTGACTGCACTTTGGATGATCGCCATGCCCTCATCTTCCCGCTGCATCTGGTTGAGGATATGTCCCAGGATCAGCTTGAACTGGATGGTCTGCTGCCAGCGCCGATAATAAATGTTCAGAATACGGCAGGAGGAAAGGCGGTCATCATCATTCAGCAGCAGTTTTGCATTGTTGACCGCAGTAAGAATGTCAAATTCGTCATTTTCGACGGCAATTTCATCCTCTTTCTGCCGCTTATTCCGGAAAAATAACGCCTTGAGGCCTTTTTCCTGTTTTTCATCCGCATTCTGGAGCTTCCGGGCACGGTACTCGGCAAGCTTGCGGTCCGTACTCAGGTCCGGATAAAGCACTGCAAGCAGTCCCCAGACTTCATAAAATTCCGGATCTTCGGATACGATCAGTTCGCACAGGCGGATCGCTTTTTCAAATTCGTTCAATTTGTAAAGAATGATCGCGAGCCGGTAGCGGATCCACAAATCATTTGGATATTTATGCAGCCAGGCAACCAGAATTCTTCTGGATTCCCCGTATTGTTCCAGCTGATATGCAGCATTCGAAAGTGTAATGATTTGTGTCCGATTGATTTGACCCATATAATACTCCGGAATCAAAATATATTTCTGTAAAGCGCCAGACCGCCCGCCAGCAGCATGATGCCGACAATGATGAGCGTCAAACCGATGCCCCGGGTGGTCTTCATCAGCTCAGTCATCTCCTTCACCAGAAAGGAAGCCGCCTGCAGCGAACTGCCTACTTCCGTCAGCAGTCCCTTCCGCGCCAGCTTTGCCGCTTCAGCCGAAACCTCTTCCAGGTCTTTGGAAAGTGCTTTTTTCGCCAGAATAACCAATCCGGTAATCAGACTGATAAAGCCGATGATAACCAGCAATGCAGCGCTCAGGACGACAATGTTCATAAATTTTTCCCTGTTAAACTTTCCGGTCAGTAAGTACTGCCTGCAATTTCCGGATCGATATCACAAAGCTCGATCGTACTGCCCAGGCAAAGAATACTTGCCCGCTCAATGACATTGCGCAGCTCCCGAATGTTCCCCGGCCAGCTGTATTTTTGAAAAGCTTTCAGCACCTGCGGAGAAATCCCCTGGATATTCAGACCGTGTTCCATATTGGTTTTTTTAATAAAATAGGCAGTCAACTCCGGAATATCCTCTGTGCGATCACGAAGAGGAGGAATACTGATGTCAACTACGCGCAATCGATAATACAGATCATCGCGGAAGGTCTTTTCTTCGATCATCTGTTTTAAATTCCGGTTGGACGCGGCAATGATCTGAACATCAACGGGAATTTCTTTTGTGCCGCCCACCCGGCGAATCTTTTTATCCTCGATCGCACGCAGGATCTTTGCCTGCATCTCCAGGCTCATGGAGGAAATTTCATCCAAAAAGAGAATTCCGCCGTCTGCCTGTTCAAACAGGCCCTGGGTCTTCGCTGTCGCACCGGTAAAGGAACCGGCTTCATGCCCAAAGAGCTCGGACTCCAGCACTGTCGGTGAGATCGCCGCACAGTTGATGGCAACCATGGGCTTGGAGGCCCGTGCGCCGTTTTTATGGATAAATTTCGAGATGATCTCTTTTCCGCTGCCGGTTTCTCCATAAATCAACACCGACGCACCGGCTTTCGCCGCGCGGGTGGCATCCTGGAAAAGCCGCTTCATGCGGGGATTTGTACCTTCAATGTATTCAAATTTTTTGTCCGCAGTGGTCCAGTAGGATTCCATTTCCTTACGGAAACGGATGATCACTTCAGCCTGTTTCAGATTGTTTTCCAGCTCCTGAAGGTTCAGCGGCTTGGACATGAAATCCAAAGCACCGTTTTTCATCGCGTTTACGGCAACATCCACCTCACCATAAGCAGTCAGAAGGATAGTAACCGGTGTAGGTCTGGTCCGGTTGATGTCATCCAAAAAATCCGGACCGTATTCTTTGCCAATCTGCACATCCAGAAGAACTATATCGATCTCGTTTTCGCGCAGAAGCTTCCGTGCTTCTGTCAGGTTCGCGGCACTGTGAACGGTATACCCCTTATTCGTCAGGTACTGGTCAAAGCCCTCACGGAAATTGTCTTCATCGTCTACGATCAATATCGTCGTTGCCATTTTTTATCCCATTTCATCATTCAGCGGCAGCAGGATCTCAAAGACCGTTCCGCCGCCCTGAAAAGATTTCACTTGTATCGTTCCTTTATGCGTGGTAATGATCCGCTTGGAAAGAGCCAGCCCCCAGCCGTTTCCGTTCTTTTTGGTCGTCATAAAGGGCTCAAAAATGCTGTCGATCTTATCTTCCGGAATACCGGGACCGTTATCGGATTCCGAAATCAGGATCTGCTTTCTGCCGGATTCATTTTCCCGCAGGCTTAATTTTAATGTGATTATGCCATCTTGTCCATCAAATGCATCGACAGAGTTGCCAATTAAATTATTAAATACCTGTTCGAGAGAACGCGGGTCCCCGTAAAACTTCGGAAAATCCTGCGGCGGGTTGAAATAACAGGTGATGTTTTTGCGTGCAAAATTCAAACGCCATTTCTCGATGATTTCCGAAAGCAAAAGGGAGAGGTCGATCTCCTCCTTATTCAAAGACATCGGCTTGGAAAATGCCAAAATATTATTGACAAGCTGCGTGATGCGCTGAAAATCGTTTTCCACGCGCTTTGCACCGGAAAGGAATGCCTCGTTGCCGTCAGCCAGGGTATAAAGATTGGCGATCCACATCTGGATGTTGTTGATCGGATTGCGGATCTCATGAGCTAAAAGTGATGCAAAATCCCCTAAAAATGCTTTCTGGGTCAGCTGCTCGGTCTTGAGCCGGCTCTCTTCCGTTTCAGTCTGATCGGTGAGCACAAAGATATTATAACTTTCATTACCGGAAAGCATTTGGCATACTTTGATCTGACAGGGGAAAATTTTTCCGCTGCGGCGATGGAGATATTTGATGGATGAAATATGTCCATCCTGGTCGTCTCGTCCCACCAGCCCCTGGATGCCGTCACTCGTCACCAGCAGATCTTCCAGTTTATGCCCAACCACCTGAACGCTGCTGAACCCAAACATGGTTGCAGCCACAGGATTGATGTACATCACAGAAAATTGTTCATCAGTGATGATGACACCCTCAGCGATGTTGGCATTCACAATGTCATTGATATCATTTTCAAATTTTGTAATGTAATTTTCCTTGCGCAGCGTCAGCGTTTCCAGCAATCCTTTGTACTTTTCGGATAAAATCTCACAAATCAACTGTGCTTCAGATTCAAGGCCTGAGTTCAGCCCCTCCAGACAAAAGAACCCGCAAAATTCGTTTTCCGCTGTTCCAAAACCCCAGCCTGCCAGATTTTCCTGGGGCAGATCAATGGTCACAAAACAGTTCTGCCGGCCGGAAGCTTCTATGCCGAGTCTTTTGACCTGATCATTATTTGCCCCATACCTTTCCCTGACAGCTTCAGCAAGGGCAGGATACAAATCAAACGGAGCAAAAATTTCAGAAGGATAAAATGTAAAGGCCGTCAACCCAAGTTCATTCATGAGCAGGGAAGTCAGGTCGGGCAATTTTAAGCGAAATGCTGCACTGTTTTCCATCATTCCGCTCCACATGGTTTCAAGAGAGCGAAAGAAAACAGACGATGCAGCCTTTTTCTCATCATCAGCTGCCAGATTTCCGAGCAGGGTAGTAGCCCAGATATTGCGGTCGGGATCCAGCAGTGTATTCCGGACCTGAAAATTTTTCACCTTTCCTTCCAGGTCACGGAAATCCAGCCAGACTGAATTATTTTTTTTATTTGGGATCGTATGCCAGCCCGGGATGGACCTGTCTATGTCAACTTCCCCGGACTCCGGAAGCGTCGGATAACGTAAAAAAAAACGGGCCGCACTTTCATTTGTCCGGATCATACGGGGACCGACCGCAGACCAGATGAATGTCGGTGAACCGCAGATATATAAAATGCTGTCGTAAACACCGCTGATATCAGAAGGTGTGGTAACAGAAAACCGTTCCATAACTATTGAACAGCACTGATCCCGCGCTGATGTGCAGAACCGATTCCTTCCATCAGACGGTATTTCGCCACCGTCCGGCGGGCCACCTGAAATCCTCGCTCGTTCAGCATGGTAACCAGTTTGGCATCAGAGAGCGGTTTCGTTTCGTTCTGGATCAGCTCCTTAAGGACTGTGCGCACGTTCAGACTGCGGTCGAAGAAAGATGATAAAGGAACTACTTTCCGGTTGGGAAGCATCACGGTTTTGTTGGATACAGCCCGGCTGATCGTCGACTCATGGACACCCATTTCTGAGGCGATCTGAGCCCGCGTGAGCGGCTGAACATATTCTTCACCATTCCGGATATAGGCTTCCTGCTTCCCGATCAGTAAAGACATCATATCAGATATCGTGTTATTGCGCTGATAAAGACTCTTCACCAGCAGGTTGGCTTTATCCAGGTCATTTTTCCACTCTTCCACGCGGTCTTCCGGAGCATTCTTCAATTCTTTCCGGAAATACTGGTTCACCCGCAGGTAACCGGAAATCGGCATAACGATCTCCACCACCAGCTGATTGTGAGGATCTTCATTCAAATAATAGATCAGGATATCCGGCTCATGATAGATTGAGGAATAATCCTGAGCAGATTTTCCTCCGAGTGTATCACCCCAGTGAGCATGGGCCGGACGCGGATTCAGATTGTCCCCGATAAATTTTTCAATGTTTTGAACCTGGCGGACAGTCAGCTTATGTTTTTTGGCGATTTCCCGATATTTTCCATGTTTCAGATCATCAAAGGACTCTTTGATAATCTCTGCTGTCCCGCTGGGAATATTGATGGTTTCAGCCATGTGCTTGAGCTGGACCAGAAGAGCCTCAGTCAGGTTGCGGGAACCGACGCCTAACGGGTCAGCATGCTGGATCAAGTCAATCACTTCCTCAACGGAAGAAGGCAGCACATGGTAATATTGAGCTACTTCAAAAACATCAGTCGTAATAAATCCGTCTTCATCAAGACTGTTCAGCAGGTAGGCCGCGATCAGCTTCTGGTCATCTTCCAGGTCAGGACCAATCTGTTTGAGCACATAGGTAGCCAGATCTTCCGTCTGTGCCGAATCATAATCCGGCTCATCATGATAAGGCTCCACAGCAGAGCCGTAATTTACAGCAGCGAACTCATCTCTCGGTGAGATAAAAATTATATTTTCTTTGGAATTTTCAAGCTGCGGCTGTGAACAGATCGGACATTTTCCGTTTTCAGGAAGTTTCCGTTTACAGATTGGGCAAACACGTTCCTCAACCAGTTCCAGAAACGGATTTTTTGCCAGCTCGCCTTCGATTTTTTCTCTGATCTCTTCCGAGGACATTCCTAACATGGTCATCGTCTGAGCCAGGTGCGCTGACGTTTGGGTCCGTATCTCTGTTCTTTGACTTTGATTTTGAAACATACCTGCACTTCCTCTTTCTAAGTTTAGCCGTAACTGTTCAGTACCTGGTCAGGGGCTGTCCCTTCTGAACATATACATTTTGCCTTAAAAACAGGTTGCAAGAATTGTACCACTTTTTTTATCAAATTGGATATTTATACTTTAAAAGAGCATAAATAATGCCAATCAAACGTCAAATAACTATAATAATATTTTTCATAACAATAAGCATATTTTATACTACGATATAATCAATCAATGAATATTGACTTAATCGAAAAAAAGCGCTACACTCTTGATTAAGATAACTATCGGTCAAATTTTGATCATTTCTGCCGGTTCACCAATTACCGCAGAATGGTACTTTTCTTTCCATGATCGGTGTTATAAAATAATAATCCCTCCATGTGAGGGAAAAAGGAGTTTTTAGTCTGATGAAAAAAATTTTCATTTTGCTTCTCGATGCAGTTTTAGCACTGTCCATTCTCGCAGCGGTATCGGCAGAAGATGCATATACCGTGAAAGTATCCGCTCCAAACGGTGCTCCGGCACTGGCCGTTGCCACACTGGCAGCTGAAGACCCGGATTCCTATACCTTCGTTGCCGCAGACACCATTGCGGCCGAATTTGCCAACAAAACGGCTGATTTCATCATCGCCCCGATCAATGCCGGAGCCAAGCTCTTCAAAGCCGGGAAATCCGATTACAAGCTGGCAGCAGTTGTGACCTGGGGAAATCTTTATATCGCATCCCAAAAGGCTGATTTCAAGCTTGAAGACATTAACGGTGCCGCGATCACCCTGTTTGGTGAAAACACCATCAACGCTTCTGTGGTACTTTACGCTCTGGCAGAAAACGGTCTGGAACCGGCAGCTGTTGAATATCTGGCAGGAGCAGCAAACACGCAGAGTCTGCTGCTGACGGATGAAAATGCTATCGTTGTCACTGCGGAACCGGCTTTGACCGCCGCAAAGATGAAAAACGAGAACATCACAGCTTATGCGGTAAATGACCTGCTGAAGGCCGCCAACGGATTTGACGGTTATACCCAGGCAGGCCTGTTCATCAGCGCAGATATCATCGCAAATCATCCGGAAGCTGCAGCCGATTTTCTCGGCAAAGCGGAAGAAGCCGCAAATGAAGATGTTTCCGCCATTGCCGAAGCTGCTGTTGCCTTAGAGATCCTTCCGAATGCCAAGGTGGCGAATACCGCCATCCCGAACTGCGCGATCCGCTTTGTCAGCGCAGCTGAGGCAAAGGAACAAGTGGAAGCCACCGCAAAGATCGACCTGAGCCAGTTCGGCGGAGCCCTCCCGGCTGATGATTTTTATTACGGTGAGTAATATCGGTACCAATTGCGTCATGCTTCAAACCCTGCCGCATAAGATTGGCTGCGAATGAGAAAGAGCTTCAAATTCTCCGACTCATTAGCTTTTGTCCT
>CAYWGX010000105.1:0-8997 GCA_964457635.1 uncultured Leptolinea sp. | reverse complement strand
TCCCGGTCACAGCGATACCGGAGGATGCAGTGCTCACACCCTACAGCGAGCTGGCAGCCGCTTATGCGCACGCTCCTTCAAAGGTCTCGGTAGGATTGAATGGAATCGTCAGTCATGACGGCATTGCTGATGGGCTGCTTTACCTGGTCGATTTAGGTGATCGCTCTATCACGCTGCTCGGTCCCGCTCCGCTGGCCCGGGTCGATGGGGAAGCGTATTTGTGATATAATTAATCCAACATTGAGAGGTTTCAGATGGCTAAGAATTCAATACCTGAAAAGTTTAAACCCGTTTTTTGGGATACATCTTTTGAAGATCTTGATACAGAAAATAACAAGTTCTTTATCATTTCACGAATGTATTGCTATGGCGGTCTGGAAGGTATGTATTGGATCGAACATTTTTATCCGGAAAAAGTTATCGCAGAAGCTGCAAAAAAAAGACGTGATCTAAACCCTATTGTTGCCAATCACCTGCGCAAAAAATTCGGATTACAGAAAGAGGAGATGAGATATTATAATCTGTCTATGAATTGGAGATAACTATGTATTTCGAAATTCTTGACGAAAAACGATTTTCCATATTGAAGAAAATCTGTGAAATACCCGATATCAATGATTTCTACCTTGCGGGCGGCACTGCTCTGTCACTTCAATTAAAACTGAGAAAATCCTTTGATTTTGATTTTTTTACGCAGAAATCCTTCAATGAGAATGTTCTTTATGACTCAATCAAATCCTTATTTCCCGGGAAAATTGAAGTAATAACTTTAAACAAAGGAACCTGCAATCTGTTTGTAGATGGAATTCAGGTCAGCTTTTTTGAATATCCATATCCTATGGTCAATGAGCTGATTGACGATCCGGAGATAAAAATTCTTCATCTTGCAAGTATTAATGATATTGCTGTCATGAAAATGGCTGCGATCGGCAATCGCGGAGCCAAAAAGGATTTTTTTGATTTATATCAAATCATCACCGGTACCGGCTTGACTTCGGAACAGATCATTTGTTATCTCAGAGAAAAATATGGATACAATTTCAATTTCTCCTATATGCTCATGGGGCTTGATTACTTTGAAGATGCTGAAGATGAAACTCTGCCGCAGCTATATGTAAAATTTGATTGGAACAAAACAAAAAAATTTTTCGTCCAAAAGAAAAAAGAACTTATCAATCTTTTTTATTCGGAAATTGAAAAAGATTTATAAGAATCAGCCGGATAATATTGGAGGATTTTATGAAAAACAGAAAATTTATTGTTTTAATCAGTTCCATTTTCATTTCAGTATTTTTTGTTTTTACTGTTACGGCTTCACCTTCTTCTCAAATCAGCTCCTTCACCCCATCCCAGGCCACAGGAGAATACCGAACGGAAAATTATTCCAACGGAGACCAGTACACCGGATACTTTGTCAACGGACTGTATAACGGGGAAGGTACCTACATCTGGGCCAACGGAGACCGTTACGAGGGCGAGTTCATGAACGGACAAATCGACGGTGCCGGAAGGCTGACATTCTTCGGTAACGGACAATACTGGGAAGGGCTGTTCGTCAACGGGAAGATCACCAACGGTTCGGGAATATTCTACTGGGGCTCCAATGGCGACAAATTCGACGGACAATGGCTCAACGGCCAGCCGGAAGGCACCGGCATCCTGCTCCACCCCAACAACACCAGCGAAAAGGTCACCTTCTCCAACGGGCAGATCGTGGGGAAAAGCGGAGGTACCGCGGGCGGCAATGAATGGCCGGGCAGCAGCCAGGGACAATACGGCGGTGCAAGCTCCTATGCCTTCAACAACATCAAAGTCGGCGATGTCGTGAACTTCGGACATTACGAACAGGATAACAACTACAACAACGGCAGTGAACCGATCCAGTGGCGGGTCCTGGATATCGACTACAACAGCGGAAGAGCTCTGCTGCTGAGCGTCTATGGACTGGAGACCATGGCTTATCACTGGGACGCAGCACCGGTAACCTGGGAAAACAGCAGCCTGCGGCAATACCTGAACAGCAATTTCTATAAGGGTGTGTTCAGTGATACGGAACGGCCTCAGATCGCACAGACACGGAACTCCAATCCGCCCAGCCCTTCCTACGGCACTTACGGCGGGAATGACACCTTCGACTATGTCTTTTTGCTGAGCATCAATGAGGCCCGCTACTACTTCCCGAGCGAGGGCTCCCGCAAGGCCTCTCCCACCCAGCTGGCACGCGCTCACGGAGCATACGGCACCGCGGATGTGAACTGCGCCTGGTGGTGGCTGCGCAGTCCGGGACAGAAAACCAACTGCGCCAGCTCCATTAATTCCATCGGCGTGCTGCTGGATACCGGGCCGGTGGTTTCCGATGTTACGGGCATGATCCGTCCCGCTATCTGGGTCAACCTCGCGGGATGAAAAATGAAGAATGAAGAAGTAAGAATGAAGAGAAAAGGATAATACCCGTACTAAGCTGACGATCCGGTTTTAAAAAGCTCCTCGTATTGTTTGCAGGATGCATTCAGCGAAAAATTCTCACGAATGCGGTGCGCAGCGGCTTTGCCCTGCGTGCCGTTTTCTTTAAGATTTACTAAGGTTTTTCTTAAGGTTTCAGTAAGTAATTCCGGATCACCGGCAGGAATGAGCGTTCCAAACTCTTCTGACGGGATCAGCTGAGCGATCCCCTCCAGATCCGAGGCCACGCAGGGCAGTCCGGCACTCATGGCTTCCATGAGGGAAACCGGCATGCCTTCCGTGTCGGAGTAAAGCACAAAGAGCTCCGCCCCATTCAGCAGCCTGTCTACATCGCTTCGGCTTCCCAGCAGCGTGAAATGCTCCTGCAATCTCAGGCTCGTGATCTGCTGCTCCAATTCCTCCCGGCAGGGGCCCTCACCAGCGATAAAAAAGCGGTATTCCGGATGTTCCGGAACCAGCCGGGCAGCAGCATGCACCAGATGTTTTTGAGCCTTTTCCGGTGTCAGGCGGCCGACATTCAGGATCATCAAATCCACATCGCGCAGGCCCAATTCTCCGCGCACTGCCGCACGTACATCCGGATCAGGCTCTACAGGATGCACCCCGTTGAAGATCACCTCGATCTTGTCCTCACGAATTCCCTCATCCAGCGCCTGACGCTTTGCCCGCTCGGAAACACAGATGAGCTTATTCGTCATGGCACTGTTGATGACCCGTGTGTGCAGCTTTCGGGACAGTCCGGACTGGCCCACAAACTGACCATGATGGGAGGCAAAACGTCCTTTGACACCGCACAGCCATGCCGCCGGGATCCCCATCAGGTTCGCGTCATGGGTGAAGCTTTCAAAAATATCCGGCTTGACCTGCCTGAGCGTTCGCATCAGAGTGAAAAATCCACGGAACAGTCCGCCGAAATTTTTTGCGAACCCGGCTCCGCGCCGGTATTCGGAGAGCGCAGTGATCGGAAAAGGATAGCGGGAGGACCACTCCGGCAGCAGCCCATCCTTATCATAGAAAAAGACCGCATGCACATCATAGCCCTGATTCCAGAACCATTGCGCCTGGTCCAGCAGCACCCGCTGGGCACCGCCGACCGTGATCTGGGAACCGAACAGGAAGATCCGTTTCATGCCTGCGCCTTCCCTGTGAGCGAGATCGGCGCATCATAGCCGTAGCTTGGCAGATGCTTGTTCAGTGCGTAAACATCCACACTGAACGCCAGTATCTCACAAACCAGTCCGGCGATCCAGATTCCACGATAACCGAAGATCAGCGGGACGATCAGAATGGTGAGCAGACGCAGCACCACATTGCGGCAGATGGCCACCGTCATGGATGCGCGGATCTCATTCACAGCCGTCAGCATGCGCGGAATGATCACACAGCCCGAGAAGAAGGGGAGCGACAGATACTGGATCGTCAGGCCGTAATAAGTCAGCGCGTAAAAGATCTCGGAGTTATCATTCGGATTGATAAAAATCGAGATAAACGGCTTGCGGCAGAGCAGACCGGTCACAGTGAGCAGCACAGAGGCCATCCCCCAGATCATGACATTCTGTTTCAGCAGTCTTCTCAGCCTGTCTTTTTTCTTTGCTCCGTAATTATAGGAGATGATCGGCCCGACGCAGAGTGTATATCCGAAGAACAATGATGTCAGGATCCGCAAGAGGTCTGCCACGATGGAATTGGCAGCGATCCCGTCATTTCCCACATAACGCAGCAGCTGAAAATTCATCACCATGGAAGACATAGCCAGCGAGACCGTATTGATGAACTGCGGCAGCCCGTTCTTGCAGGAAGCCACAGCCGTCGTGAAAAATTTCCCCTCCGGGCTGACAAAGTGGATCTCATTTCTTCGGTCAAGGAAGAAAACCAGACCGATGACAAAAATCACCATCTCACCGGCCACCGTTGAAATGCAGGCACCAAGGACACCCATCTGCTTTACAACCACCAGCAGAACATCCAGAGAGATATTGATGGTCCCGTTCAGGATCGAACACACCAGCCCCATGGAGGGTTTCCCGGCAGTCGAATAATAGGAATTAAAAACCGAATTCAGCAGCGTGATGGGTGTGATCGCAAAAACCGTCCGCAGGGAGATGAGAGCATAGGGAGTCAGTTCCTCATCCGCTTTGAGCAGTCTCAGCAGCGGGTAGGCGAAAATATTCAGGGACAAAGCAAACACCGCACCTACCACCAGGGAGACAATGGCAATGCGGGTGAAGATGCGTTTGGCTTCCTGCTGGTCTCCCTCCCCCATCTTGCGGGAAGAGAGATTCGGCGCACCGACGGCAAAAAGATTGTTGAGACTGAACTGGAAAAAGTGGATCGGGTTCAGGATGTTTATCCCGGCCAGGGCGGTTTTCCCTGCAAAGCGGGAGACGAACAGGCCGTCATCCAGCGTTTTGAAAAGCTGGGCGAAAAAGTTGTTCAGGATCGAAGGAAAGCTGAACCTCAGCAGTTCCCAAAGTGAAAAATCCTCTCCGATGCGGTTGTGTTCCATAGTTGATAGTTGATAGTTGGCAGTTGGCAGTTTACAGGTGGAATCCGTTCATGGAGATCATGGCGATATCTTTGCCGGTGCTGTCCCAAATGCGGACTTCATAGAAACATATGTGTTTTCCGTCCCGAAGCAGGCGGCTTTCACTGTACAGGGTGTCGCCCTCCGGAGGATTCATATAACTGATCTGCGCTACATTGGTAACGGTGGGACGCTCCGCCCGAAAATTGGTACTGACGGCAAAAGTCAGGTCCGCCATGGTGTAAACCACACCGCCCATCACATGCCCCACCGCGTTCAGATGACGCCCATCCAATTTGAGGGAACATTTGGCAAAATGCTCTCCCACCGCTTCGATCACAATGCCGGTTACTTCCGTGGCATATTTGTCATTGGCAAAAAAAGCCCTTGCCTCTTCCAGCTCTGTCATAATGTTATCGTATCCCTTTCACCCTATTATTATACGTTTCACAGGAAGCATATCTCACAATTCCTGACACCTGACACCTATCTCCTATATCCTATATCCTAACTTTCCCTAACAAATTTTCTTTCAATCCGAAAATTCATTGTATACTACTTAACAATAACATTGATAAGGAGTTATCTTATGGGTTTTTATGATATTTCCGTAACACGACCGGATGGGAGCCAGCTTCCCATGTCTGATTTCAAAGGCAAGGTCGTCCTGGTCGTGAACACTGCCACCGGCTGTGGCTTCACCCCGCACTATGAACCCCTTGAAAAGATGTACGAAAAGTACCATGATCAGGGTCTGGAGATCGTCGACGTCCCCTGCAACCAGTTCAAAGGTCAGACGCCCGGCACCGATGAGGAGATCCACCAGTTCTGCACACTGAAGTACAACACGCAGTTCCCGCAGATGAAGAAATCCGACGTTAACGGTGAAAATGCAATCGAGCTCTTCAAATACCTGAAGTCTCAGAAGGGTTTTGAAGGCTTCGGCCACGGACCGACCGCGCTGGCCATGTCCGCACTGCTGAAGACCATTGACAAGGATTACAAGAACAATCCGGAAATCAAGTGGAATTTCACCAAATTCGTCATCGACCGCGAAGGCAATGTAGTCGCCCGCTTTGAGCCTACTGCCGATATGAAAAAAGTCGAGGAATGCGTCGCCTCTCTCATCTGAGGTAATAACGATCACTTTGTACTTATGAAAGAAAGGAACCGGCGTACCGGTTCCTCTCTTTCATTTATTTTCTGTAAATTTCACTCAGGCTTTTTTTGCCATGGCACGTTTGCCGAGGAAATAAGTCGCACAGAAGGCGATGATAACAGCCAGGACCATGACACACATCATGCCGATGAAGTTGCCCCAGGTGCCGTCCGGGTTCATGTAAGCCGCGAAGGACAGGAAGCCGGGGTTGGCGACCACGTACTGGGTCAGGCCGAAGAGACCGGCGATAAAGCCGCCGATACCGCCGCCGATCATGGCGCCCCAAAGCGGGTAGCGGTTCGGGAAGAGGACACCGTAGACGCCCGGTTCGGTGATGCCGCTCAGCGCGGTGATACCGGAACCGATACCGACCTGCTGGTCGTCGAGATTACCAGCCTGTTTTGCCAGCAGCGCGAAGGCCAGGCAGGCGCCGCCCACGGCAACGTTGGCAGGAGCCATACCGGTGCAGATCAGCGGATCGGAGCCGACTTCAGCCAGCAGCAGGAAGAGGACAGGGTAGGTGGCGTTGTTCATGCCGAAGAACACGAGCCAGACCGTGCCGGCGCCGATGATGGCAACGGCAAGTGCCGGGAATGCGCGATAGATAGCCAGAACAGCGTTGGCGATACCGGTACCGACCCAGTAACCAAGAGGGCCAAGAGCGATCAGGGTAACGGGAACGGTGATCAGCATGGTGATGAGCGGCACAAAGATGGTGCGCAGGTTTACCGGCAGGTGCTTCTGCAGCCACTTGTAGATGACAGACATGAACAGGGTGCCGAGGATGACCGGGAAAATCTGACCGTTGTAGCCGATCTGTGCGACCGGGATACCCAGGAAGGTCAAGCCTTCAGCGTTGTTGATGGTGGAATAAACCAGCACCGCACCCAGGAAAGCGCCCAGGTAACCGTTGGACTTCAGGCGGGAGGCACTGGAGAAACCGATGTAGATCGGCAGGAAGTAAAGCATGGCCTGCTGGATAGCTTCCAAGACGATGACGGTACCGTTGGTGGAATCCAGACCGGCGAAGGTCTTGAGCAGGGAAAGGATCGCACCGGTCAACCCACCGGCGATGAAGATCGGGATGATGGGAGAGAAGGTCCCGCCGATATAGGACAGGATCGCATTGACAACATTGCCCTTGGCGTTCTTCATATCTTCCTTGGCTGCATCTTTGTCATCGACCATACCGGAGGCATTGATGCCGTCGATTTTGGAAATCTCTTCATAGACTGAAGGGACATCCTGCCCGACAACATACTGGAATTCACCGTTCTGGACGATCAGGTTGATGACCCCGGTAACCTTTTTGGACTTCGCGGCATCCTGATCCACCTTGGAAGCATTCCGGACCTGCACGCGCAGACGGGTCATGCAGTGGGATACGTTGACGATGTTTTCAACACCGCCCGCATTTTCGACGATTGCCTGAGCAATAGCTTTGTAATCTTTCTTTGCCATAATTATCCTCTCTTTATTTGGCATTTTCAAGGGATGGGTTTCAGGTTTCAGACTCCGGCTCCTGCCCCATCCCACTAATTCCTTGATCCTTATTCCTTGTTCCTCAGATCGGAAGCGATTTCACTCTGTTTGGTGAAGTCACGCCACTCGCTCATGTCCTTGCCCCATTCCTGACCGTTGGACTTGATCAGTTTGGAATACCAGTAGAAGCTGTCTTTCTTGTAGCGCTTCATATCGCGCAGGTCGTCATCAGTGCGGTTGACGAAGACCAGACCATAGCGCTTGGCCATACCATTGCCTGTGGAAAGCAGGTCCGTAAAGCTCCAGGGGTTGAAGCCGATCACTTCCACACCGTCCATGATGGCCAGGCCGAGATTGTAGATATAATCCCGCAGGTAGTCGATGCGATAATCATCATGGATCTCGCCGTTTTCATCCAGGTCTTCATGGGCACCGAAGCCGGCTTCCGTGATGACCATCGGGAGATGATAATGATCCCACATATAGCGCATGGTGTAGCGCATGGAGACACCGTCGATGTGCCAGTCCCAGTCTGTGGTTTCCACATAAGGGTTGCGGTCCAGGGCATATTCACCCGGCCAGTTGGTGTAAACGAATTCACCCTTGCGGCCGTATTTGTTCAGGCCGATCTCCTGTGTGAAGGATGGATCCGGCCACATGCCCACGTCAGAGCGGTAGCAGTTGATGGCAAAGAAGTCGATCTTCGCGGACTTCATCAGCTCTTCATCGCCGGGCATGATCTTCGGATCGATGTCGCGTTCTTTCCAGTAATTTTTGATGAAGGTGCTGTATTCGCCGTAATAATAGGTGTCATCCCAAACCTTCTGGGTCAGTTCTTCCGCGTTCATGGCAGCGATCTGATCTTCCGGCTTGCAGGACTTCGGATAAATCGGCACATATCCCGGGACGGGGCCGATCTTGCCGCCCTCAACCAGCTCATGGCAGGCCACAACAGCCTTGGCATGGCAGAGGTTCATGATGTGGTTGATCTGCCACTTTTCTTTTTCCCAGTCGGTACAGCCCTTGGCAACGCCCAGCCACTTGCCGTAGACAATCTGCATGTTCTGCTCATTGATGGAGAGCCAGTACTTGACACGGTCACCAAAGTTTTCAAACAGCACGCGGCAGTAGTAATC
This sequence comes from uncultured Leptolinea sp., assembly GCA_964457635.1. Lineage (GTDB taxonomy): Bacteria > Chloroflexota > Anaerolineae > Anaerolineales > Anaerolineaceae > Flexilinea. The sequence goes on along the minus strand of CAYWGX010000105.1, from coordinate 233 downwards.
GAATTCATCGATGATGCCGCGGTCGTGCCAGCCGCCGAATTTTTCATCCACCCACACGGGCATATCATAATGGTAGATGGTGACGATCGGTTCGATGCCGGCGGCCTTGAGTTCGTTGATCAGGTTGTTGTAGAACTCGATGCCCTTCGGGTTGACCTTGCGGTCGGCTGCCGGGATGATGCGGGACCAGGAGATGCCGAAGCGATAGCTGGTGAAACCGCATTCCTTCATCA
>CAYWGX010000104.1:0-9231 GCA_964457635.1 uncultured Leptolinea sp. | reverse complement strand
GAGAAACTTCCTCTGAACAGAATGCGGCTTATAGATCAGCCTGATTTTTTTTTGATTAGAAACAGGGACCGGTGGACAGTGACCGGGGACCTGCGAGACTAAGGAGCAAAAATTCATGGATCTGTCCGTAATCATTCCGGTTTACAATGAAGTGAAAACCATCGAAGAAGTTGTCGCACGGGTACAGGCAACCGGATTTGCCAATGAAATTATTCTCGTAGATGACGGATCTACCGATGGCTCCACAGAAATCTTAAAGAAATATCAGGGTCAGGACGGTATTCAGGTGATCCTCTGCGAACAAAACCGCGGCAAGGGTGCGGCGGTCCGGGAAGGGATCAAGGCGGCGAAATCCACCTATGCCATCATCCAGGACGCCGACTTTGAATACGACCCGAATGACTATGCGAAACTCTATCCGGTGATCGAATCCGGACAGGCAGATGTGGTCTACGGCTCCCGCTTTATGGAAAGCACGGAATATTTTTATTTCCGCAGCCTCGCGGCCAACAAGCTGCTGACCTTCCTGACCAACCTGCTCTATCACACCAAACTCACCGATATGGAAACCTGCTATAAGCTCTTCAAGGTGGCTGATGTGCGTGAGATCCCGCTGCACTCCCGCCGCTTTGAGCTGGAACCGGAACTTACCACCAAGTTTCTCAAACGGGGATACAAGATCGTGGAAATTCCCATCAGCTACAACGGGCGCTCCTATGATGAAGGGAAAAAGATCAAACCGCGGGACGGTCTCATCGCGCTGTGGACGCTCTTCAAATATCGATTCATCGATTAAGGTGAAGGGTGAAAGTTGAAAATAAGGTGCCGCTTCGCGGCGGTTAATCGATTTTTGAAGCTTATTGAAGGCTCTTCATAATCGGGTCGTCGATTCAGGTTGAAAGGTAAAAAGGTGAAGGGTGAGAGCAGCCGTTATTTCCGATACGCATGACGCTATTTTCTCCACGCAGGATGTCCTGAAGATGATCGCTGCCGCGGGTGTGGACACCATTATCCACTGCGGTGACATGACCACGGCCTATACCGCGGAGCTCTTCAAGGATTTCTGTATCTATCACGCCTGGGGCAACTGTGACTATGTCACTGCTGACATTCAGACAGCACTGAAAAGCTGTAAAGCGGGATCCCGTTCCGACCGCTGGATCAAGGCCGTTTTCGACGGCAAGATGATCGGTGCTGTCCATGATGAGCATTCGCGGGAGTTCGCTTCCATGATGGATTCCGGGCTGTTCGACTACATCTTTGTCGGGCACACCCACCGCAAAAGCGACCGGACTGCAGGCAAGACCCGCATTATCAACCCGGGTGCCATCGGCGGTGCCCACCGCGGGCCACGCGGCTTCATCATCATTGACTTCGCCACCGGGGAGCTCGAGGACTACTTGTTAGAGTGAGGAATGAGGAGTGTGGAGTGAAAAATGCCTTTCCCGCTCCGTATTTTACACACTTTGTTTCTCATTCCACACTTCTCACTCCTCACTCCTCACTTAGACTATGGATATCATCATCACTCACGAACAGGCTGATTTTGACGCAGCCGGATCCGCTTTAGCCGCCTGGCTGCTGGATCCGGCCCGTATGCCGATTCTGCCGAAAAAGCGGAACCGGAATCTTGCCGCATTCCTTGATGACTACAAATCCCGCCTGCCCTTCTTCACCTGGAAAACCCTGCCGAAGGGCTCCATCCGCAGAATTTATATTACTGATACCCAAAACATCGCCTTTCATGAACGCATGACCGGCGTCAGTGACATCATCGTCTGGGATCACCATCCCCACCGCCATATCTTCCCGGACCGGGAGGAGAACATCTATGAAACCACCGGCGCCTGCACCACTTTTCTGGTGGAACAGCTCATGCAGCGTCCGGAGATCCACCCGGGCCGTATCTTCGCAACCCTGATGCTGATGGGTATTTATGAAGACACCGGCTCCCTGACTTACGGTACCACCACTCCACGGGATATCCGGGCAGCGGCCTGGCTGGTGGAGCAGGGCGGAGATCTGGACCTGATGCGCCGCTACGTCCTGCAGCCCATGACCGATCACCAGCAGCAGGGTTGTGAACTGCTGCTGCAGACACTGGAAAGCTATGAGATTCACGGCAAGCAGATCAGCATTGCCTCTGCCGACATCCGCGAGATCAGCGACGAATTTTCCGCAGTGGCCAACCACCTGCGCGACATGCTCAACCCGGACGGACTGGTTCTGCTGCTGGGCGTAAAAACCGGCGTGCGCATGATCTGCCGCTCCACCACCGATGAGATCGACTTCGGCGCCATGATGCGCGCGATGAACGGGGGCGGACACATCCGGGCTGCTTCGGGACTGATCCCCGTAGAATATATGGAGACCGGAAATGCAGCCGATATCCTCGCCGATGCCCGGGAAACCGTGCTGAATACGCTGCCGGATTATGTCAAACCGCCCGTCCCGAACCTTTCGGACAAAATGGAAAAGGGCATGAGCCCCGAACATCTTGCGCTGATCCGGCAAGTCGATGAGGCCGCCGAACAGCTCGGCATGCCTGTCTATATCGTCGGAGGGGTCGTGCGGGACCTGCTGCTGGACCATCCGGTGATGGATTTTGATATCGTCGTGGAAGGAGACGCCATCCGGCTCGGGAAAGAGGTTTCTGTCCGTTTCGGCGGAAAGCTGGTGCTCCATCCGCAGTTTTTCACCGCCAAGTGGGAGCTTGACAACGGGATTTTCCTGGACCTCATCAGCGCCCGTTCGGAAAGCTATGAATACCCGGCAGCCCTGCCCACCGTGGCCATGTCCGGCATGAAGGATGACCTGAGACGACGTGACTTCACCATCAATACGCTGGCGATCCGCCTGGACGGCGAACATTACGGAGAACTGCTTGATCTCTGCGGCGGACTCCGCGACCTGGAAATGCACCTGATCCGCACCCTGCACGGGAATTCTTTTGTGGATGATCCGACCCGTATGTTCCGGGCGGTACGCTTTGAACAGCGGCTGGAATTTGAAGCGGAAGCCGAGACCCTGCGGCAGCTAAACGAACAGCTCGAGGGGATCCAGCTGCTCACCGGTCAGCGCATCTGGCATGAGCTGCGCCTGTACTGCGATGAACCTTATCCGGAAGATGACTTTGCCCGCATTGTCGAGCTTGGAATCGCCGGACAGATCCATGAAGCATTGGACTGGAACGAGGCCATGGAAGCAGACCAGGTCCGCTTCCGCGAGGCAAAGCGGGCTGATTATTGGAATGACGTACAAAATGCAGACCTTGATACGACGGATAAAGAAGGTCCGCTGTGGGTCTGGCTGAGTTCTTTCCCGCTGGAAACCATCCTGGAGCTCGGTGAACGGCTGCTGATGCCCAAAAAGACCCAGCGCATCATCGAAGGCCTTTCGCAGCTGCGCTGTGAATTTCCGCGTATCAGCAAGCAGGCCCCTTCGGAGATCACGTTCTTCCTCGAAAAGCTGCCTTGCGAGTCACTTTACTGCTATTCCCTTTTCTGCACAGACAGCGAGAAAACGGCAGTGAAAAAGTACATCCGGAAATGGCATCAGGTCCATCCTTCCTTCACGGGGGAAGACCTGATCGAGATGGGCGTGGAACCCGGTCCGCAGATGCGGAAGCTCCTCAGCGGACTGCGTGCAGCCTGCCTGGATCTTGACCTGGGACCGGAGGAAGAGGCGGAATGGCTGGAACACAGTATTGCGGAAGGAATTTGACTCGATGAAATCGATCCATCCGGATGAAGTCAGCATCCGTCTGCTGCGAGAGGAAGATCTGCCGGCACTGGAATGGGAGGGAGAATACCGCCGCTACCGCCGCATTTACCGGGAGGTTTTCCGCAATTCTCAAAAGGGGATCAGTATCCCGCTGGTTGCCGAGACCCCGCAGGACGGCATCATCGGTCAGGTGTTTTTGAATCAGAAGGAACCAAACCCGAAATTCACACTTCATTCCCGCTATTATTTTCTCAGCTCCTTCCGCGTCAGGGCGCCGTTCCGCGGAATGGGGATCGGCAGACGGCTGCTGGAGGCCTGCGAAAAACAGGTACTGCTGCATCATCTGCGCGATATTTACCTGAACTGCGCCGTTTCCAATCATAGGGCGCGCTGGTTTTACCTGGACCACGGCTTCCGGGTGATCCGCATCGACGACTCTGACTGGAGCTTTGTGGACGATGAAGGCTTTGTTGTCACGGAGCACCAGCATGCCTATCTGATGAAGAAGACGGTGGGATAGCTGGCGGTTGACAGTCGGTTTGTGAATGTTTGCAGAAGCCCGAAAAAAGCTGCATTATAATTAAAAAATGAAAAAGAAGATCATAATCCCAATCATTTTGCTTCTTGCATTTCTGATCATCGGTTTGTGCATCTACGGGGACTTCAGTGCTTCGGAAGATGAAGGAAACCAGATTTATGCCGGGCATGTGATCTGGAAATATCTGTGTCAGAAAACCGGGAGAGAAGTACCGGAACCGATCAAAGATGTCTCGGAATTGTATACCTATTACAACCGGTACTATGGTCAGGCTGCCACCTTCCCCACTGTCCTGCTGGAAGCATTGAGAGGGTTCACGCTGGACAGCAGCACAGTCTTACGGATCCGTCATCTGTGGAATTTTCTCTGCTTCTTCGCCGGACTGTGCTGCCTCACTGCGCTCCTGTCACAGCTCTATCAGGATCCGCTGAAAAGCTCCCTGGGCTTGTTATTCATGATCCTTCTGCCACGCATTTTCGGCGACATTTTTTACAATGACCGGGATACCATGGTGCTCGCCTGGATGATGATCTCCCTGTTTGCGTTTTACCGCTATCTGCAGAGGCCGGGATGGTTCAATGCCCTGGTCTGCGGATTTCTTTTCGCGGTTACCTATAATACCAGAATGTTCGGACTGCTCCTTTTGATCTTTCCCTTCATCTTTCTATTCTCTTCAAAGCATAAAAAGTTTGATCTTCTGCTGGTTTTTTCCTCATTTGTCTTCTGGATCCTGGTCTCCCCGATTTACTGGGAAGACCCGCTGCACTCCATTCCTGCTTCCTTTACACATTTGACAACAGTGCAGCGTTATATGGAAACGCTGAATTTAAGAACGGTTATGTTTTTCGGAAAAGCAATCAATGAAACACAGTTACCCTGGTATTACCTTCCGGTTTACATTTTCGTGACAACTCCCCCGGTCACCAGCCTGTTTGCCATATTCGGCTGCTTTATTTTTATCAAAAAGCTATTTTCAGGAAAACAGGATACGCCAACCTGCTTCGGGATCGGAATGCTGATCATTCTTTTCCCGTTCATGCTGGCAGTGATCATTTTTCGGCCGACCCTGTATAACGGCTGGCGGCATTTCTACTTTCTTTATCTGCCTATCATATGGATGACACTGGAAGGAGTCGATTTTCTGCTCCAACGGAAATCACGTCCCCTTCGTGCAGGCTCCATGCTGCTGACAGGAGCATCCTTTCTCTGCAGCATCTCCTGGATCATTTCTGTACATCCCTATCAGGATACCTATCTGAATCCGCTCTTCCGGAAATATCGGACGGGTGCCTTTACAAGAGATTTCTGGAATCTTTCCTCCCGGGAATGCATGCAATATCTGTTGGATCATGAAGAAAGCATTGCTATTAATGTCTCTGACAATTACAGGATCAGAAACACGATGATCAGCCTCCTTCCCGCAGAGCGGGACCGTTTTCACACATCGCCCTATATGACACAACCAAATCCGATCAAATATGTTTATTTCAATTATGACAATGAGACGGGGAATGACAAAACATTTTCCTATTACGCCCCGGTTTTTGCAGTCGAACGTGATGGCATGAAATTGGCGGAGGTTTTTCAGCGGACTCATGACAGAGAATTGGGATCCTCTGAGGTCGTAAAGGGAATCAGCGCAGACCACGGTGCGGAAAGCGCAGCACTGCTGACTGATGGAAATTATGACACCTTCTGGGAAAATACAGGGCAGGAGACTGTCCTGACCCTTGAGCTGAATGAGAATTTCATCATCTCGGATATGGAAATTTTCCCGCTCCATGACTATCCGGAATTTCCTGATTTCAGACTGTACACTTCTGAAGACGGTAGTGAGTGGTCTGAACTTTCCTGCGAATCCAAGGGCTGGAACGGTCTGAGTTTTCCTGCGGTCACTTCACCCTATCTGCGGATACAGACCTCTGAAAACTGCCCCGGGATTCGGGATATTCTTTTTTATGGAATTCATCAATGAATAATGAACTAACGATTCTCAGTGCTTATCAAAAACAATTGGAAAACACTCCCGCGGGAAAACCGCTGCTAACGGTGATCGACGCACGGCAGCAGACGAACTCTTACGATTTCCCAACGTTGGATGAAAGCTCCTCCCGGGCAGCCTCCTGTCTGAAGGCCTATGGCTGCGTCAAAGGGGACCGGGTGCTGATCTCCGCGAAGAGCACTCTCTCAGTCCGGAGCTTTTTCTGGGGAGCGCTGAAGCTCGGCGCTGTGCCCTGCGTACTCTTCCCGGGGCTGGGAGCCGGCGGGCTGGAGGTGCGTCTCAAGGCGGCTGATGCCTGTTATTTCATCACAGATACGGACCCGGCCAAGCTCACAGATTTTGTTAAGGTTCCGGAAACCTTAAAGAAAGTCATTCTGCTCGGAAGGACTTCAAACGACCCGCTGTACGCTCCCTGGAATGAGGATGAATGGCAGCCTCTCCGCGGGACTGCCGCTGTGTGTCCGGAAGACGATGCCTTTATCGTCTTCACCTCCGGCACCACCGGGACACCGAAACCGGTCCTGCACCGGCAGGGCATTGCGGGGGCGGTCATTCGTTCCATGAGGGATATCCTGCACGCCCTTCCGGATGACCTGTACTGGTGCACCGCCCATCCCGCCTGGATCACGGGGACCGTCTACGGCATTCTCGGTCCTATGCTCTGCGGGATCCCCTCACTGCAGTATGAAGGCAGCTTCCACGCCAAACGCTGGATGCCGATCCTGCAGGAAAAAAAGGTCAGTCTCTGGTACACGGCACCTACTGCCCTGCGCGGGCTGATGCGGGAAGATCAGCGCTTTTTTGAGGACTTTGACTTCTCTTCCCTGAAACAAATCTACAGCATTGGGGAACCGCTTTCCGAAAAGGTATATGAATGGGGACTGCAGACCTTTCATCAGCCGATCTATGACACCTGGTTCCAGACGGAATGCGGGACGATCCGCATCGCCAACCAGCCGGGGAAGCCGCTGCGCCCGGGCTGGATGGGGCACCCGGTGGACGACACAACAGCTAACCTTAAAGAAAACGGCAGACTATTCCTTGCTTCCGGATTCTCTTCCATGTTCAAAGGCTATTACGGGATGCCCGAAGCCGCTGCTCAAAAGGTCATCGGCGGACTTTATGACACGGGGGACCTTACTGAAATGGATGAGAACGGACTGCTCCGCTTTGCAGGCCGTGCGGATGACGTGATCAATACCTCCGGCCATCTGGTTGGCCCGTTGGAAGTGGAACAGGTGCTGGCCGAAAACCCGGCAGTTGCTGAAGCGGCTGTGATCGGAGTCCCGGATGAGCTGCTTTACGAGGCACCGGCTGCCTTTCTGGTCCTTGCGGAAGGGATGGAATGGAGCCGGCAGCTGGAAAGCGCTCTGAAGGTAGCGGTGAACAACGGTGTCTCTCCCTACGCAGTCCCGAAACATTTCACCATCGTCGATGACCTGCCGCAGACTGTCAACGGGAAAATCAACCGGAAAGCGGTGAGGGAGATAAGAAATAAGAAATAAGAAATGAAGAATGAAGAAGTAAGAATGAAGAGGATAGGAGATAGGTAATACCTGATACCTGTTACCTGTTTCCTATATCCCATCTCCTAAATTCAAAAAAATTCTGTTATGATTATATGCAAATGAAAAGCTGTAAAGGGGTATTATCGTGAAGTGCTTTGTTACCGGGGCGGCCGGATTTTTGGGAACTGCCCTCTCCAACAGACTGATACAGGAAGGTCATGAAGTCATCGGCCTGGATGACTGCTCCGGCGGTGAACCGCAGCGGCTGCTGCCGGAAGTCAACTTTGTCCGCAATGACCTGAACAGCAAGGAATCGCTGTGGCGTCTGCTGAAAAATGTTGATGTCATTTATCACCTGGCAGCCAAAGTGATCGTCCCGGATTCGCTGCTTTACCCCGCCGAATACGAGAAAACCAATGTGGGCGGCACCGTGACCCTGCTGGAGGCCATGCATGATGTGGGCAACCGGAAGATGATTTTCGCATCCTCCGGTGCGATCTACGGCAACCAATCCGTGATGCCGCTGCGGGAAGACATGAACCCCCGTCCGGAATCCCCCTATGCGGTTTCCAAACTCGCCGGTGAGTTTTACATCCGCACCATCGGCCAGCTCTGGGGACTTCAGGCTGTCTGTCTGCGCATCTTCAACTCCTACGGCCCCTATCAGGGATTTTCGTTTGCCCACTCGCCCGTCATCCCGACCTTCCTGCGCCAGTGTGCGCTGAAGGGGACAGTCGTGATCCATGGTGACGGCTCCAAAACCCGGGATTTTGTCTATGTGGATGACGTCGTCGATGCATTTATCGCCGCTTCAGCCCTGGAAGACAGCGATGAAACCGTCATCAACGTTGGCTCCGGACGGGAGACAACCGTCAATGAAGTGCTGGAGATCGCCGAAAAAATCACCGGGATCGAACCGCAGGTGGTTCACAATCCGCGCCGGGTCGGCGGAGCCAACCGCATGTGCGCCGATTTGACCATCGCGGAGAAAAAGCTGGACTACCGTCCGAAGATTTCTCTGGAAGAGGGCATGCGGCGGACCTTTGAGGCGGATGAAAACCTCAGACAGTGAAGAGAGATAAGAGATAAGAGATAAGAGATAAGAAATAGGATATAGGATATAGGATAAGGAAATGAAGAAGTAAGAATGAAGAATGAAGGAAAATAGATAAGAAATAAGAAATAAGATAATATAAAAAATGGGAACAGTCCCATAAATGGACAGTCCCCGGGAATACACAGTACAAATATAGAAAGAGAATGAAATATGAGTGAAAATTTGACTGTTGGAAAAGACGTAGTCGTCGGATTGGCTTATACCCTGTACGTTGAAAACGCTGTGGAAGATTCCGCACCGGCATCCGCCCCGCTGGAATACATCCATGGGCACGGCAACCTGATCTCCGGGCTGGAAGCAGCGCTGGAAGGGCTGAAGGTTGGCGACAAGAAAAACGTCACCG
>CAYWGX010000103.1:0-9238 GCA_964457635.1 uncultured Leptolinea sp. | reverse complement strand
CACCTTGTCAGTGACAATAATGCCTTCGTGAGGCTGCTGGGCCCTTCCGGCTGCGGGAATACCACGACCCTGCGTATGATCGCGGGGCTCGAGACACCGACCTCCGGGAAGATCACCATCGGAGACCGGGTGGTCTTTGACTCTTCCAAAGGGATCAATATCCCTGCCAACAAACGGAAGGTTGGCTTCCTGTTCCAGAACTATGCCCTGTGGCCGAACATGACGGTTTATGAAAACATCTCCTTCGGTCTTTCCAACATCAAGGAGGAAATGCCGAAGATCGACTTTGAAGCCAAAACCACCGCACGGCTGGCGGAAATCCTGAACAACCCGGGTGATGTGGTGAAGGTGCTGGACGAGTGCAAGGACAAAAACGGAAAGCTGAACGAGAAGAAGGCTGTCATTAAGCTCATCGATGCTTTCACGATTTCCCAGTTCACCGCCAAAAAGCTGGTGGGATACCATCTGGAGAGCGGCAGGGATGTCAAGGCGGAAGCAAAGGCGCTGGCTGACAAGGCTGCCGCTGCCGTGAAGGCCAACGGGCTGAACAAGGATTATGAGTTCACCTCCGGCGGCAAGACGGTCCGCGAGGTGCGCAAGCTGACAAAGGAAGAGATCGATCTCTCCGTCCGCCGTGTCTCCCGCATTGTGAAGATCTCCATGTTTATGGACCGCTATCCGGCGGAGCTCTCCGGCGGTCAGCAGCAGCGTGTGGCCATCGCACGAACGCTGGCACCGGAACCTTCGGTGCTGTTCATGGATGAACCTCTTTCCAACCTGGATGCAAAACTCAGGCTGGAGATGCGCTATGAGCTGCAGCGTCTGCACGTGGAGACCGGATCGACATTCGTCTATGTTACCCATGACCAGATGGAAGCCATGACCCTTTCCACCAACATCTGCCTCATCAACAACGGTGTGCTGCAGCAGTACCAGCCCCCGCTGACGGTCTACAGTCACCCGAACAACCTGTTCGTGGCGGACTTCGTCGGGAATCCTTCCATCAACTTTGTTGAAGCAAAGGGAACCCAGAACGCGAAGGGTGAATTTGAACTGACGATCTTTGACGGTATGAAGGTTACCTTCAGCGGCAAGGATGTGCCGGACTACAAGAAGTGGCTCTCGGACCTGAAGGCGAAGACGGAAGCTGATGCGGCAGAACTGCGTGAACGGGCTAAGTCCAAGGATTATGTGGAAAAGAACAACAAGGACGAGGTCTTCAAGTATCATGTGCAGCGCGTGGATGACGAAGATGACCTGATGCAGGAAGAACCGGTCCTGTCCGATGAGGATTTCGTAATCGGCATCCGTCCGGAAAACATTGCCATCAGCAATGACGGGAAGATCAAGGGTGAGATCTACGGTGCAATGCCGACCGGTATGGAGTCTACCGTCAAGATCCGCGTGGGTGAATTCCTGCTGACCGGTGTGGTGTTCGGCAACACGCTGTTCCAGATCGGTTCCTTTGTGAACATGGACTTCATCAGCAGCGACATCATCCTTTTCCACCGCAAGTCCGGGAAGATCATCGGCACGGGGAAGCTGAGCTGTTAGAAATTAGATATCAGACATTCGATAAAAAAGACAGCGATTTTTTTCGCTGTCTTTTTTTTCTCTTCCCTATATCCTATATCCTCTTCTTACCCTTTCAATCCCTCATAACGGCCGATAAAGGGCAGGATCCGTTCTTTGATGATCTCGACCCCGCCGGGGTTCTTCGATTCCAGGTTGATGGTGATCACCGGATCGTGGAGGGAGAGGCGGATGAGCATCCAGCCTTTCACTTCCGCGTCATCGAATGCCACCCGGACGCCCTCGAAATTCGGGCTCACGATGCGGAAGCGCGGGTCGGCTTCGCAGAATGCTTTGAAGTCATCCAGGACCTGCTGCCCATAGGCTTTGAAATCCGGGACCGTGATGTTCAGCCGGATCTCAGCGGCTTCGGCAGGCTGTTCCAGCTTGCTGATCAGGGATTCGATCTTCTTCCCCTCTTTGCGGAGCATCGCCATGCGGCAGATGATCTTGGTGGCGATATAAGCCCCGTCATCGGAGAAGTGATTCTCCTTGAAGGCACCGTGTCCGGAGGTCTCGATAGCCAGCTCGCAGACCTCGCCGGAAGCATTCAGTTCGACGCCTTTGTCGATGACGTTTTTGTAGCCGCGCTTGAAGCGCAGATGTTTGAGGCCCAATTCTTCCGTCAGGAAGACTGCCAGTTCATCGGAGGTCACGGAGTCTGTCACGATCGTCGAGCCCGGGGCTTGTTCGGCAACGATGACGCCCAGCAGGGCGATCAGGGAGTTGCGGTTCACTTCCGTACCGTCGGAGAATACCACCGCACCCCGGTCCCCGTCACAGTCAAAGATGACGCCCAGGTCGGCTCCCGCATCCAGTGTGGCTTTGCGGGCGGCTTCCATGGCGGTGTGATTTTCCGGGTTCGGGACGTGATTCGGGAAGGTCCCGTCCGGATCCAGGTAAACGCTGCCGGAGATGTCCGCACCGAGGGGTTCGAGAATTTCTGTCGCGAAGAAACCTGCTGCTCCGTTGCCGGCATCCTCCACGATGTGCAGTCCCTTGAGCGGGTGGGCATAGTCATCCGCGTTCACTTCCCGGCAGATCACCTCTTTCATATGGCCGCAGTAAACCGCGCGCATGTCGAAGGACTGCGCCGGGATGCCGCCGGCGGGCAGAGCGTCGACTGTGAACAGCGTCTCTGCGCTTTCACTGCCATAGCTTTCTGCGAGTGTGGCTGCCTCTTCAAGGATCTTCGTCAGTTCAGCCTTGGAGAGAGCCCCGTCTTTGGTGAAGAATTTCAGCCCGTTGCGGTTGAAGGGCAGGTGGCTGGCGGTGATCATCACCGCGCCGTCAAAATCGCTCTTCGGCAGCAGCGTAGACTGGAACATCGCCGGGGTGGTGATGAGGGAGCAGTCATAGACCTGTGTGATATCCAGACCCCTGCAGCAGGCAGCTTTCATTTGTTTGGCGGATACGCGGCTGTCATGCCCCACCCCGACCCGCAGGGCAGAGGGCTCCTTCCCGTACTTTTCCGCGAGGAACTCTGCAAAGGCCCGTGCGATACAGGTTACGATCGGTGCGGTGAGGGTGACTTTTTCGGTTTCGGTCGCGATCACTGCCCCGCGAACATCATTGCCGTTCTGAACGGCAGAAAATTTTTTTTTGAAATCAAGCGTGCTCATAATTTCAATTATACCCTTTCCCGGAACGAAGTCTGCAGACTTCGTTCCGGGTACTGACTGTTTAAAGAGAAAATCCATGGCGAATCTCCATGCCATGAATTCTCTCTGCGGTTGCTCTCTCTCCAAAGTTTACCTTAGTTATTAATATACCATAATTTTTAAGATTCAAAATAATTCAAGATTAAAATTCATTAAGAATATGACATTCGTCGCAGCATTTCCATCGCATACTGAGAAATAACCTGTTTGTTTTGGAATTTGGAAACCTGAGAAATGACGATTTTATATGTTCATTTCTTTAATAAATTTTCCGCAAGAACCTGATGGGATGACTTGATTTAATGATCGGAATATGTGCTTTGATCCGCTCCTGATTTCATTTGTGAAAAAAATAACCTTAAAACAGTTTAATCATAATATTTTTTCACTGCGATATTTTAAGATAAAAATAATGGTAATATTAGTTGTAAGATGATAACTGTTCAGTCGATGGCAATGACGCCCATTGAACAGATGAAAACAGATGTTTTTTTCATGCTCCTCCTTTTTTGCGGCAGTTCGGTGACGGATTGCCGCTGTTTCGTTTATAATAATTGAATGGCAGTGCAGCCCGTTTTCTTCCACTCCGGTCAATACCGCATCAAAACCGATCTTTACCAGGGTCCGCTGGATCTGTTGCTGGACCTGATCGAAAAAGCGGAACTGGACATTACCGTGCTATCGCTGGCGCAGGTGACGGACCAGTTTTTGGAATATGTGCGGGCAATGGAAGAAGAGAACCCGACGGAGGTTTCAGCCTTTGTGGTTATCGCAGCCCGGCTGATCCAAATCAAATCCGCAGCGCTGCTGCCGCGTCAAAAGCTGAGCATCAGTGAGGTAGACGAAGACAGCGGTGAGGCACTTGCCCGCCAGCTGATCGAATACCGCCGTTTCAAATTTCTTGCCGATTCTCTTGCGGAACGGGAAGACCGTCAGCTGCGCAGCTGGCTGCGTACCGGCGTCCCGGATGTGGGTTTGGAACCGGCTCTGGACATCTCCGGCTGGAACGGCGGAATGCTGGCACGGATCGCATCCCGGGTCTTTGTGCCGCCGAAAAAGGCGAAGTCACTGGAAAAAGTGATGAAGAAACCCCGGCTCAGCATTCATGACAAGATCCGCCTGCTGGTGAACCGCATCCGGAAGAATGCAGTGGTGCGTTTTTCCAGCCTGCTGCGTACCGGGAACAAGAATGAAACAGTGGTGACTTTTCTCGCGATGCTGGAGCTGATCAAGCAGAATGCGGTGATTTTCCGGCAGGAAAGCAATTTTGCCGATATCGAGATCGAAAAGACCGAATATTTTGACGAGACCCGGGATTTTCATTCTGAATTCGGTGATTAGAAACCAGACAGTAACTATTCAGTACCTGACCAGGGACAGTTACACCAGACAAAGTTCTATATATTTATTATTTCTACAGCGGCGGAAGCCTCTTGAGTATGGCTGAGGTGATCCCTCCGGTCAGCAATCCTGAGATCACGCCATAGAGAAGCAGCAGCGGCAGATAACCGAAGACGCTCCGGTTCTGCATCATCAAAGCTGCCGCGGCACATTGCCCGAGGTTGTGTGATACCGCTCCGGCGACACTGATCCCCATGATCCCGAAACGTCCGGATTTGGAAAGAAACGCCATCACCAGAACACTCAAAATCGCTCCGGCAAGGCTGTACACCATCATCACCGTGTTTCCGAAGAGGATCGTGGTCAGGACCACCCGCAATATGCTGACGAAAATCGCATCCGGGACGCCCAGCCTCAGCAGGGCAAAGATCGTGACGGTGTTTGCCAGGCCGATCTTTGCACCGGGAACGGCATAATTGAACGGGATCAGACTTTCCAGGTAGGAGAGGTTCATCGCCAGCGCGATGAATACGCCGCGCAACGCCAGACGTTTGCTTCTTTTCAGCGGAGGCGTTTCATTCGGCATCGCTCACCTCCACCACCAGTTTATGAGGCAGGCAGACGATGGTCTCACCGGGTTTGGAGATGCTGCCCATCTGCTCACAGATCTTGTCGGGACAATCGGCATCCGTGACATAGACAGCCCCGTTTTCGATGACGATCGTGTTGGTTCCGAGCTCATTGCTTAGCGTGAAGATTCTGTCTTCATTCAATGGAAAGGATCGGATCAGCTCGTTGTCGGTTCGGATCAGGACCTGGTTCCCAGCGGAACGGCTGCGCTGCCACAAAAGAAATCCTGCTCCGGCTGCCGCCAGGATGAGAATCAGCAGCAGATCGGATTTGGTCAGGATTTTCCTTTGAGAAGTGTTTCTGCCCGTCATCTTGTTCTGTTTTCTTCCGGTGTTCCGCTGATGGAATAGGCACTGTCAGTCAGCGTGAAGTGATCCTTCAGGCTTTCGCTCAGCAGGATGGATCTGTTGCGGAAGACAAAAACTGCTTCGGCGTGATAGTGTTCCAGCAGTTCCATGGAGTCTTCTGCTCCGAGGATAAAGCAGGCAGTGGAAAGGCCGTCCGAGAGCAGTCCGCTGTCATGGGTGAGGACAGTCACCGAATAGAGCTCATTTTCGACCGGCCGGAGTGTGCGTCCGTCGAGAATGTGTTCGTAGATCTGTCCGTTGTATTCCGCATATTTTTCATAACCGCCGGAGGTTGAGACAAAGGTGCTTTCCCCCGTCTGTCCGGGGATGGAAAGGATGCCGAGATAGTCAGTCGGGGCACCTTCCGGATCGCGGATGCCGATCTGCCAGGGGTCGCCTTTGCTGCCATAGGCCAGGATGCTGCCGCCGGCAGAAACGATAGCGCCTTTGACGGGTCTTGAAAGCAGCAGTCGCTCATAAGCTGCATCAAGGGCGTACCCTTTCCCGACAGCGCCGAGATCCAGCTGCACCGCTGAATTATCTTTTATCAAAGCTCCCTCCCGGACCGAAAGGTGCCGGTATCCGATGAACTCGGAAAGCGCGCGGAGCTCTTCTTCCCGTGGGGGAACGAAACTGCCTGCGTCATTTGCTTCCTCGATTCCCCACAGGGCGATTAGCGGACGAAGGGTGATGTCCGCAGCGCCTCCTGTCCGGGCTGCAAGGTCCAGTGACTGCCGTACGACCTGATCAAGCTCCGTGCTCATGGCAAACGGTTCATTTTCCGGGAATGCGTTGAATCGCGCGGTTTCGGATGTGTCCGAGCGCCAGGATAACACATTCCGGTCCAGGTCATCGATTTTTACGAACAGATCGTTGATGACGCTGTCCAGTTCAGCTCGGGCTTTGGATTCCGTTGACAGGCCCTTGTCTTTGTACAATGTGACGGAAACAGCGGTGCCCATTTCGATGCCGGTGCGGCTTGATGAGACCGTTTTTGTGTCGTTGAAAAAGAATCGGCGGCCCAATATTCCGGCGGCCAGCAAAATGACCGCCAGGCTGATGAGCAGGAATTTTTTGTTTTTCAAATGCACCTCATTTAAGAAAGCGTTAAAAACCAGCTTTTTCCTTTATTCTCCATATTTTAACCCGATAATTTGAGAAATATTTGAAAACGATACAAAGTAAGCCTGTACTAATTCTTTTGAATCTTCTTGACAAAGAGAAGAGAAAAGAGTATAGTTATGTCGCTTGAGTTAGATTGATATAACGTAATGAAAGCGACATTCTTCAGCGGTGCAGGTTAGTTTAATCTAATTAAAATTAGCTGAATCAAATATATTGCGATGGATCAATGTCCGGTGCGGAAAGGATATTATGACACAAAAGAAAAGCTTTGTTGACAGTCTTCCGATGATGCTCGTCATCCTGATGGTGCTGATCCTGATGGTCCCCACGGTGATGACGATCGTTAAAAATTCAGGCGGTGCGAGTGTTTCCACCGAGTCTGCTGAAGCGCCTGAGGCATCTAAAGAAGAATTTTACCTGACCTGGAAAGAATATAAAGAAGCCAACAAAATTGAAAACTGGAACTGGAATGATGCTGCGATCGCTATCGAAAAGATCGCGGTCCATGCCGGTGACCTCTACGAAGCCGGAGACGCCAAGAATGCTTATGAATTCGCTAAGGCCACCTATTGGGGCTACTACGAAACGACAGGCTTCGAACGCAACACCATGACCAGCATTTCCGGTGCCCGTGTGAGTGCCACCGAACTGCAGTTCACTACCTTCCGCAAGGCTGTCAAGAAAGACCTGGGTGTCGAAACCGTGCGTGCCGAAGGCCAAAAGCTGGTGGATATGCTCAAGGAAGACGCGCTGATCCTCAGTCCGGAAGGCCCGGTCGCCAACGTGGGCGGCGCTGCCGGTGAAGAGTTCTACCTGACCTGGAAAGAATATAAAGAAGCCAACAAAATTGAAAACTGGAACTGGAATGATGCTGCGATCGCTATCGAAAAGATCGCGGTCCATGCCGGTGACCTCTACGAAGCCGGAGACGCCAAGAATGCTTATGAATTCGCTAAGGCCACCTATTGGGGCTACTACGAAACGACAGGCTTCGAACGCAACACCATGACCAGCATTTCCGGTGCCCGGGTAAGTGCCACCGAGCTGCAGTTCACCACCTTCCGCAAGGCTGTCAAGAAAGACCTGGGCGTCGAAACCGTGCGTGCCGAAGGACAAAAGCTGGTGGATATGCTCAAAGAAGACGCGCTGATCCTCAGCCCTGAAGGTCCGGTCGCCAATGTGGGTGCCGCTGCAGCCGCAGCGTCAGAGACCCCGGTTACTGAAGCTTCCGGCAGCAGCAGAGCGGCAGTATTTGCAGGTGCCTTCGGTATCATCCTTCGTGAAGGTCTGGAAGCGATCCTGGTGGTCGGTGCGATCATCGCCTACCTGGTCAAGACCGGGAACAAAGAAGGCGTGCGTCCGGTTTATATCGGTGCGATCCTGGCCGTCATCTGCAGCTTTGCCCTTGCCGGCCTGCTCTCCTACCTGAAGTCCATCAATCCGGAAACCACGATGACACAGGAGATCATCGAAGGTATCGCAGCTCTGACTGCTGTGGTCGTCCTCTTCTATGTCTCTAACTGGATGGTCTCCAAGTCCGAGTCCGCTGCCTGGTCACAGTATATCGAAGGCAAGGTTGCCGGATCCGCCGAAAAGGGCAACATGTTCGCCCTCGGGTTTACCGCATGGCTGGCAGTCTTCCGTGAAGGTGCTGAAGTGATCCTCTTCTATCAGCCGATGCTGAGCGAAGGTCATCCGGATATGGTCTGGGCGGGTTTCGGCGCCGGCTGTCTGGCTCTGGTGGTTGTCTACCTGCTGATCCGTTACCTCTCCATCAAACTGCCGCTGAAGCCATTCTTTGTGGCAACTTCGGTCCTGATGTCCGTCATGACGGTCTGTTTCCTGGGGTCCGGTATCAAGGAACTGATGGAAGGCGGCGTCTTTGATGAACACATGAGCTGGATGACGGCTTCTCCCTCCTGGCTCTCCTGGATCCCCTACAATGATGTGCTGGATGTTTTCGGGATCTACCCGCTGGTCGGTACCATCATCCCGCAGCTGATCCTGACCGTTATCATCGTCATCACCTTTGTTGTACAGATGAAGCGGAACAGACAAATACGGGAAGTAGCTGAAAAATCAGAAATCAGAAATAAGAAATAAGAAATATCTGTTTGGGTCGTTGAAAATGCTTTGGCTCTGAAAAGAGCGGGCTTTCAAAAAAATTATAAAGGAGTTTAAACATTATGAAAAAAGCTTTACTTATGCTGCTGACCGCCATTATGGTTCTTTCCATGGCTGTCGTCGCCAACGCTCAGGATGAAGTCGGATTCACCGAATATCCGATCTTCGAAGATGAAGAAATTGGATTCCTGAACGTCTCTGCTGTTTACTTTCAGCCTGTTCCGATGTCCGAAGGCAACGAGAACATTGAAGACTTTGACATTCATCTCGAATGCGACGTCTCCGCACTGGAAAACGATCTGGGTTATGGCCTGGGCGACTGGGTTCCGTACCTCACCGTTGATTACGTTGTTACCTCCGAAACCGATAATTCCGTTGCTGCCGAAGGTACCTTCATGGTCATGTCCGCTTCCGATGGCCCGCACTATGGCGCCAACA
>CAYWGX010000102.1:0-9246 GCA_964457635.1 uncultured Leptolinea sp. | reverse complement strand
ACGGTTCCCGAGTGCCGGCTGCGCGGCAACACGGAAACCGTCCCCGTTGTGCTTCTTTGCGAAGGATGCGCACACTCGATGGGGACGGTTCCCTTTGCACCCTGCGGTGCGCCGGGCAACCGGCCCCTCTGTCACCGGTGCACCAATGGCACGGCAATGCAGTCTTCGGGTGCACCCCGGAGGTTTAGCAAGCGTTTAATCCGCGGGATAGACACAGCGGAAGCCGCGGTTGAAGCCGGAGGAGGTGGGAGCGTGATCGAAAAAAGATTCGATTTGTCCGTTGGTGAAGGAATCATTAGCTCCGCCGCCTTTCAGCATTTTATTGTCGTTGAAGTCATTAACCTCATCCAAAACCCATTCGCGGACATTCCCGGTCATGTCAAGAACTCCGTATGGGCTGGCTCCTTCCGGAAGCCAGCCGGCAGGTGTGAGCCATTGATAATACCCGTCAAGATTTGCCTTTGCAAGTGTGGGTAATGAATTGTCCCATGGATAATGATGTCCAAGGCCATATCCGGCTGCCAATTCCCATTGATGTGCGGTGGGGAGGTCACCTCCATAAGAGATACAGTAATTCTGCGCTTCCATCCAGGTAACAAAGGTTACCGGAAAAATACCGTAAATCTTCTGATCCAAAATTTGCGTGTAGGACTCGCGATAATGTTCTGTTTGACAAAATCCGGCCTGCATGCAGCTCTTATAAGCATCTATGGTTACAGGGATCTGATCTATATAAAAAGAGGGAAGATTATCATTTCCCGGAATAAAAACAGTTGATCTGTCATTTATAATTCGTGTAGATATTTCAAGTTTATCCGGAATTTTCTTCCCGATCGGTTCATAGGGACGCAGTTCCCGATACGGTGAACTCAGGAAGATCATTGCCCCAAATAATATAAAACCGGCAATTATCAAAAGAATAGAGAAATTAATTTTCATTATTTCGATTATATCATAAATATCACTCGTTAAATATCTTATCGTACTTTTTGTCCAGATCTTCGTTGGAAAGGTGCGTGTAGCGTTGGGTGACGGTGATGCTGGAGTGACGGGCGAACTCCTGGGCGATCTTCATATTGCCGGTCTTTTTCAGAACATTGGTAACAAAATAGTGGCGGAAAGAGTGAGGCGTGATGGTGCCGACTGCATCTTTTCCTAAACATTCTTCTACACGGGAGGAGACGATTTCCCGACCGGTTTTGGTGGTTATGGGAAGAACCTTTTTCCCGGCACCTTTGTCATGGCGGGCAAAAACCGGCAAAGAAGCTAAAGTACTTCCTGTGGCCCCATCAATCACAGATCTTTCGTATAGATATGATTTTAACAAATTGATCGAGCGGTCAGAAAAACGGATGATGGCCTCTTTGTTGCCTTTCCCGATGATGACAGCTTTATTGGAGAACCAGTCAATGGTTCCTCTGCGCAGATTGCAGGCTTCATGGATGCGCAAACCTGTATCAGCCAGGGTAACCAGAAATGCGGCATCACGCAGGTTTATCAGTTTTTCACTTTCATCCATGACCGGCAAAATCGGAATTTGATTTAAAGCATAATCAATAACAGCTTCAATGTCGTGCTCAGGAAACTGCGGAAGTCTGATGCCGGGTTTTCTGGTTCGGTTTTTGATCAGGAGTTTGGTTTGAAACAGATTGAAATTTTTAATTTCTTCAGCTGCCAGAAATTCAAAATAATTCTTAGCAACGTTGATGTAAAGACTTTCAGTTGAAGATGAATAGGCTTTCAGGTATTTTGCATAATCGCTGAAGATCTTTTCGGTAAGAATCGCAACAGATTGGTCCGGCGATATGTTTTTCTCTTCGAGCATTTCGATAAAGGCGTTCATGGCGTTGCGGTAAGTTCGTTCGGTATTTTCAGAACGGGAAAGGCTGATGTTTTCCAGGAACATTTCAATGGTCTGCCCGATGGTATAATCACTTTTATCCATTAGTTTTCTCCTTTACTCTATGCGTGCGATAAGAGAACTTATCAAACCCAATTAAGTTTATAATATTACACCGTTTTTTCTTTATACCGGAGTTTTATTATATGATTTGTTATTTCAAATAATAGGTAATATGCTGAAGGGAAAGGACCGGGTCGATATATTCCACCCGGATATCATCCGGAAGATTCAGCAGGATAGGCGCATAGGAAATGATTCCACGTATGCCGAATTCTACAAGTTTCTCTGCAGTCTTTTGTGCTTCAGCCGCAGGGACTGTCAGCATTGCGATACGGATATCTTCTGTTTTTATAATGTCTTCGATTTCATCGATACTGCGGATCGTGATCTGGTCTTTTACGTTTTTTCCGATAAGCTCGGGATTTGAATCTACAGCAGCCACGATATGAAAGCGATTTTTGGAAAAGCCGGAATAATTCAATATGGCATGTCCAATGTTTCCGCATCCCACCAGGATCATTTTCCAGTCAGCATCAATGTTCAAAATCGTTTCAATTTGCTGAGAAAGGTAATCGATGTTATAACCTGTTCCCTGTTTACCGAATTCACCGAATTGTGAAAGATCCTTACGTATCTGAGCAGCGGAAAAGCCGAGAAAATTCCCAAGTTCCTGAGAGTTGGTCGTATTGCCCTTTTCCCGAAGAACCGTCAGAGCCCTTAAGTAACGGGGAAGCCTGGCCACAATGATATCCGGTATTTCTTGATTTTTATTGTCCATTACTTAAGGTCTCCTGAATCATTTTATCTTCGCCGTCGGTCATTATTTCTTGAACCAAGGATACTGGCGTAATACATCACGTTTGCAATCGACTGGACGGCCGCAGATACATAAGTCATGGCAGCAGCTCTCAGAACTTCTTCCACGCCAAGAATTTCATCGTTATAGAGCAAAGCAGAGCCTTCCAGCCATTCTTTGCCGCGTTTACTGGCATCAAACTCAACCGGCAGCGTTACGATAGAAAAGACAGCTGTCAAGGCAAAAATTGCCAGTCCTATTTCAGCTACACGAACTCCACTTTCGTACATTCCGGAAAGAATCAGCCCAACCATAAACAAAATCGGTCCCAGTCTGCTTCCGATATTGACTGCCGGAATCATCGCACTGCGCAGCTTGAGCGGACCGTATTGTTCGGCATCCTGATAAGCATGACCGGCTTCATGGCAGGCAACACCGACTGCTGCCACCGAATTTGCGTCATAAACACCGCTGCTCAGGCGCAGCACCTTGTTTCTCGGATCATAATGATCACTGAGTGTCCCCTGTACATGCTCAATTCTGACATGCTGCAGGCCATGCTCGTCCAGCATTCTTCTTGCTGCTTCGGAACCGGTTACACCGGTTTGAGTTCGGACGGCTGAATATTTCCTGTATGCGCTTTGCACTTTGAATTGAGCATACAGACCAATCAGCAAAGGAATTATTGCAAAATAAAAATAAGTTGACATTCGATACCTTACAAGATGATTCGTATATTATGCGTATAAACGGTATAAGATTATACGCATAATATACTATTATACTATAAATTCATTTTATACGAAACTGCTAAACCAATTTGAATCTCTCCGGAACAGGGTATTTGCTCACCATACGCCGGGCTATCTCATTGTGTTTTGTGATCAGCTTCTCAAGATCAATTGTCAGCAGTTCTCCGTTTTCCACGACTTTCTTCCCGTTGATAACAGAGAAATCAACTTTCGGAGGCGTACAGAGGAACAAAGCGGCAAGGGGATCGTGGCAGGCACCGCCGGAAAATTCAACGGTATCCAGCCTGATACCGATGAAATCCGCTGCCATACCCGGCTTGATCACACCGATATCGTCCCGGCCAAGCACAGCAGCACCGCCGGTAGTTTCGAGATTCAGTGTTTCCTGAATCGTGAGTGCATCGGCGCCCTTGGCAACCCGCTGCAGCAGCATGGCCATGCGGCCTTCCGCGATCATGTGAGAACTGTCATTGCTGGCAGAGCCATCTACACCGAGTCCGACTTTTACGCCTGCATCGAGCATCTCGCGGATCGGCGCAATACCGGACCCCAGGCGCATATTGGAGGAAGGACAATGGGCAACACCGGTACCGGTCTCAGCCATCATCTTCACTTCCGAATCATCCAGCCAGATACAATGAGCCCACCAGACATCCGGCCCTACCCAGCCCAGCTTTTCCATATAACGGGCAGGACGCAAGCCGGCACGCTGCATGGTAAAGGTTTCTTCATCTTTTGTTTCTGCAACATGGGTATGCAGCATCACGCCGGGGTAAGAACGGGCCATTTTTGCAGATTCGATCAGAATGCTTTCATCTACAGAAAAGGGAGAGCAGGGCGCAAGCACTACACGCGTCATGGAAAAACGGCTGTTATCATGGTATTTTTCGATCACGCGCCGGCTGTCTTTCAGGATCTCCTCACTTGTCTGGACTACATGATCCGGGGGAAGTCCGCCCTGCGAACGTCCGAGCGTCATAGAGCCGCGCACGGCATGGAAGCGCAGGCCGATCTCATTGGCTGCCCGTATCTGATCATCCAAAAGGGCGCCATGAGGCCAGAGGTATTGATGATCGCTGGCGGTGGTACAACCGGTCAGGATCAATTCCGCCATAGCGATGAGAGAGGAAACGTAAGTAGATTCCGCATCCAGTTCCCCCCAGATCGGATAAAGACGTACCAGCCAATCGAAGAGCTTTTCGTCCATAGCTCCGGGAACTGCCCGGGTAAGCGTCTGATAGAAATGATGATGGGTGTTTACAAACCCCGGACAAACCATTCTGTTGGATGCATCAATAACGATGTCTGCGGTCTGCGGGAGATCTTTTGTCAGCCCGACCTGTTTGATTTCATTGTTTTCAACGTAGATCGCGCCGTTTTCGAACGTTTCCGCCGTTTCGTTGTTGGTGATCAGCTTCGTGATATTTTTTACTAACAGTGTACTCATACGCCTCCATTTAATAATTATATGTATTTACTGCAGCGTATGCATCAAAACAAGCCCGCTGCAGCCTTCATTCCTATTTCCAATCTTCTGTCTTCTATATCCTATTTCCCATATCCTATATCTTATATTCCATCTCCTATCTCTTCTGCTTCATTGTCATCTTCAAAATAATTCAGGGAACGGGAAAAAATCAAATATCCGGTATGTCCCACCATGCGGTCAACAGGACGGAATCTGTCAGGATCGGTCCGATAATATCGGATAAATATTTCACAGACTTCCGTAAAAGTAAATCCATGTTCTTTCAGCGCCCGCAGCAGTTTTTCCACCTGTCCGGTTGTCGGTAAGATGCTGCCGAAAAACCCTCCGGGTTTCAGCGCTGCTTTAGCCTGCGGGATGTAATCATAGGAATTGGGCAGATCCAGGAACAATGCATCCGCATTGACCTCATTGAATCCTTCTTCCACGTTCCGCAGTGTGAAGGTCACCCGGTCGTCCAGGTAATTTTTCTTCAGGTTTTTGATTGCCACATCCTGCATTTCCTTACGGGCTTCATAGGTATAAACATGACCTGTCGGTCCGACAGCATAGGCAAAGGCTGTTGTCAGCGCACCGGAGCCGGTGCCGGCTTCCACAACGATTTTCCCCGGCCCGACCGCAAGGGAAAGCAGAAGGAAACCGATATCCTTCGGATAAAGGATCTGTGTATTGCGCGGCGTATCTTTGATGATGTCATTGAGTGCAGGCTGAAGGATAAAGAAAGTGTTCCCGTTATGGCTTTTCACCACACTGCCCCAGCGCAGCCCGATCAGGTCATCCATTTTCAGAATGCCTTTGTGAGACTGTATCTCTTTTCCTTCTTCAATTTTGACGATATGATGAAAGTGAGACCGTCCGACGATCTCTGCCAAGTCTCCTGCTTCAATGAATTCTTTTCCCATAGATTTATCCTTAAAATTTGTAATATAACTTCATTATAATATATTGTCTGACATATAGTCCAGTACTTTTTTATGGATTTTCATCATAATACGTCATGTTTTTAAACTGATTTTGAGCATATAAAATGATTGATGTTAAAATAAACGCCATTGAGGTGTATTATGAAAAAGAATATTTTTGCAATTATTTTAGCTGTTGTTGTTTTTGCTGTGTTCGGTTCTGTCTGTGCTCAGGACACTTTCACAGTCGGTTTGGAATGCAACTACGCCCCTTTCAACTGGACGCAGACCGATGATTCCAACGGCGCTGTTCCCATCAGCGGCGGTATGGGCTATTGCGGTGGTTACGATGTTGAAATCGCAAAGATCATTGCCGATGCACTGGGCAAGGAACTGGTCATTTCCAAGATCGAATGGGACGGCCTGATCCTGGCAGTCAATTCCGGCAAGATCGATGCTGTTATCGCCGGTATGTCTCCGACAGAAGAACGCAAAGCCAGCGTTGATTTTTCCGACCCGTACTATGAAAGCGATCTGGTGATCGTTGTCAAGGCTGATGGTCCGTATGCTGACGCCAAGACCCTTGCCGATTTCACCGGTGCGAAAATCACTGCCCAGCTGAACACCTTCCATGATACCGTTGTGGACCAAATCCCCGGTGTAAAACACCAGACTGCCATGGAAACCTTCCCGGCCATGATCGTTGCCCTGAATTCCGGCAAAATCGATGGTTACGTCTCCGAACGTCCGGGTGCCGTTTCCGCTCAGGAATCCAATCCGGGCCTGACCTTCGTCGAATTCGCGGAAGGTAACGGTTTTGAAGCTTCTCCGGAAGATGTTGCGATCGCTGTCGCGATGAAAAAGGGTACAGAAATGCTTCCTGATGTGAACAAGGCTTTGTCTGAACTGAGTAAAGAAACCCGTCAGGAAATGATGGATGCCGCTGTTGCAAACCAGCCTGTTGCTCAGGACTGATTTCGGATTATTTTGAATCAAAACAGCTCGCGGTTTCTTTGTATCAAACAACCACGGGCTGTTTTTATTAAATGCTGCTGTTCAGATCCCCGGTAAGAACATACATGCGGGCTGACTCCTATATCAGGAAAGAACAGTGACGCTATAACAAAACAGGAGGGTGTGAATGCCAACCTCTTTTTTCGGATGGGTCGTATTTTTTTGCAAAAAATATGGCGTTTTCTTTCTTCGCGGCGCCGGTACAACGCTGCTGATTTCCATTATTGCCACCATATTGGGTTTTCTGATCGGATTGGCCGTGGCAGTTGTCCGTACAGTTCCGATCGATGAACATGATTCTCCTTTTCGCCGAGTATTTTACAAAATCGTTCAATGGATCCTGATCGCCTACATCGAGATCTTCCGCGGAACCCCGATGATCGTGCAGGCCATGGTTATCTATTACGGTTCGGCAGAGCTTTGGGGACTGGATATGTCTCCTTTTGCCGCTGCTTTACTGATCGTGTCTGTTAATACCGGTGCCTATATGGCTGAGATTGCCAGAGGCGGTATCATTTCTATTGACAAAGGTCAGACAGAAGCCGCGCAGTCCATCGGTATGACGCACTGGCAGACCATGACCACCGTGATCCTGCCTCAGGCGATCCGCAATATTCTGCCTTCCATCGGCAATGAATTTGTGGTGAACATCAAGGATACTTCCGTTTTGAATGTCATTTCTGTCACGGAATTGTTCTTCATGTCCAAATCTGCAGCTGGAACCTACATGAAATACTTTGAGGTGTTTTTCATCACCTGTGTAATTTACTTTATCCTGACATTCACAGTCACCAGACTGCTGCTGCTCATCGAAAAGAAGATCGACGGCCCGGATTCATTCATCATTCACGGATCGCAGACAACACCGGAAGGTATCATTGAAGGCGTGGAGGAAAAATAAGTCATGAGTGAAGAAATTATCAAAGTATCCCATCTTGAAAAGAAATTCGGCGGCAATCTGGTTCTGAAAGATATTGATTTTCTGGCTAATAAGGGAGATGTCATCAGCATCATCGGTTCCTCCGGCTCAGGAAAATCCACGCTTTTGCGCTGCATCAACCTGCTGGAAAAACCAACTTCCGGATCAATTTATTTCCATGGACAGGATATCCAGTCTCAGGGGTTCAGCCTTACGGGATATCGCTCAAAGGTTGGCATGGTATTCCAGAGCTTCAATTTGTTCAATAACCTTTCCGTGCTGGATAACTGTATTGTCGGGCAGCAGAAGGTTTTGAAACGTTCCCATAAAGAGGCTGAAGAAAAAGCCATGGATTACCTCACCAAAGTCGGCATGGCTCAATATATACACGCAAAACCGAAGCAGATTTCCGGCGGACAGAAACAGCGTGTGGCGATCGCCCGCGGGCTCTGCATGGACCCGGAGGTGCTGCTGTTCGACGAGCCTACCAGTGCACTGGACCCGGAAATGGTCGGGGAAGTGATGACGGTTATGCGGGCACTTGCGACTTCCGGTTTGACGATGCTGGTGGTCACCCATGAAATGGGATTTGCCCGGGATGTTTCCAACCGGGTCGTCTTTATGGACCAGGGCGTAATCGTGGAGGATACCACACCGGAAGAGATCTTCAACAATCCGAAAACGGAACGCACCAGGGAATTCCTTGCAAGGATGCTGAATAAATAGGTAACAGGTAACAGGTAACAGGTGACAAACAGGCTGATGGAAGAGCGCAGAACAGAATATCAAACGATCCATATTGCACCGGCGATCCTTTTTGTATTGCTGTGTGCTGCTGCCTGTTACGGGATCTTTTTTCTGCCTTTGCCGCGTCAATTGGGGCTGACATTCCGGAATACCCTGTATGTTTTTCCGGTGATATTTCTGGCCGCATTGGGATACGGGATGGCAAAGAACCGCTATCTGCGGGTGATCCTGATGGGGGTTTTGTTCGCTTTTGTTTTGCTGCCCTATTCCGGACTGCTGAACTCGGGGCTCTCTGACCAATACGCACTGGGCGGGATCATTCCCTGGTCTGACGCATTTACGATGCAGCTCAATACCCAGCGTTTCCTTTATGGCGGGCTGATGGGACAATCTGCTGCAATCCGTCCGCTCTCACTGGTATTTTACGGTGTCTTTCTGCACAGTTTCGGGAATAATTATTTTGCGCTTCAGGTTTTCCTTTGTGTCACGATAGCTATTTGCCTTATCTTCACCATGGATGAAGTCAACCGCAATTTCGGGGCCGTTTGCGGAGCGGTTTTCTTTACGATCCTCTTTTTCTACATCCGGCAGCGTCTCGGAACCTATATGACGGAGCCTTATGGCTTCATCTGCGGCCTGCTGTGCTGCCGCTGGCTGCTGATAGCTGTCCGAACTCATGAACAGATCTATATGCTTGCCGGGTTTCTGATGCTTTCCATCGGGATGA
>CAYWGX010000101.1:0-9311 GCA_964457635.1 uncultured Leptolinea sp. | reverse complement strand
TCTTCCGCGAGGATCACCCGGCGGTGGAGATAGCCGCCCTCGACAGCTTCATCCTCACAGGTGAGAAGCATCAGCGTGTTTTCGGATAGCTTATCCGCGAGTGTATCAAGACCGTCCGGCATGATCAGGTAATTCCCGGAGACATGGAAGCGCTGTATGTTTCTGCTGTCATCGCTGACCAGGATCAGGTCATTTTCCGCAAGCTCTCTGAGAAAAAGGAACGGACCGGTTTCTTCGCTGTTCAGGTGGTTGTGTCCCGTCAGGACACTGAAGCCCTTGCCCGGCAGCGCAGTCCCATCCAGAAGCCCGATTTCACTGCCCAGCCACTCCACCGGATACGCTCCGTCTGTCTTCGGGACGCTTACGATGGGCTCCATCAGGTCCAGTGATGGGATCTGCAGTGTCAGCCCGGTGGACGTATAAGCAAGACCCCGCGGACGCAGCGGCAGTGAAACGTGAGATCGCGTGGAAAATCCCGTAGCCGGCAGCTTCCCATCCCTGTCCAGAATCCGGTAAAAATCAACGCCATGTCCGGCATCGGCCGTGAACGAGACACCCCCGCCCTTTGAGACCGTGACACAGTTTCCGGTGCCCTGAGCCCCGGAATGGAAGCAAACCGTATCCCCTGCTTTTGCCACCGGGAATCCATGGGATCTTTCCAGCGGTTTCCCGTCCAGATCGGTGAGTCTTCCATCATCCGGTGACCCATCCGCTTTGATGATATATTTGATCGCCGCTTCGATATCCTCCGCGCAGCTGCCGTCATCCTTCACCGCCGCGCAGCCGCCGCTGTTCGGATCGATCTTCCAGACGGTGAGGTCAAAATTCTCCGGAGTGATATCCCCGTCAACCCTTACAGCAGCAGTCCCGCCCGAGATCGTCCCGGTGACCAGCACATCCGCTTTGATATCGGCGGATGGCTCAAGGAATAATCCGTAAGCCGTACCGCTGAGATCGCCATCAATAGAGATCTCTGTCCGGCTTTCCGCTGCTGTTTTTGCGAGCAGGTCTTGTAAAGGTCTCGGATAACGTCCGGCGTCTTCAGGACTCACCGGAAGTAAATTTTCACTCATCAGGGATGCGTTGTTGATGATGTACAGCCCATAGGCCTTTTGGGAGCCCGGAACTTCAGCGGAAACGTTCGACCCTGTCGAGACAATGACCGTTCCGCCCGCGTTTTCCGTACGAATGCCGCAGACATTAGCCTGCGTTTTTTCTGCTTTCACGGTGACGTCTTTTCCGATTCTGATCACGGTGTTTCCGTTATTATTAGCTGTGGCAAAGACACCTTCGGATGGCTGCTGATTTATATCCCCTACTGTGGTATTTCCGATTTCCGAAAGGAATACAGAACCGGAGATCCTGAATTCCAGTTCACTGCCGTCACCGCTGCTGTGTCCGCCCACACCTCGCCTGGAGAAAGCAGGGGAATATGGATCAGTGGATGTATTGATCATTGCCACATTTCCGGCATCCAAAAGAACCTTTCCCCGGTTTTCTGCATTCAGATCAAGCGCGACATATCCTCCGCGGATATCATTCGTTTTCATCCTCAGTTCAGAGTCAGTTCCGGATGCAAAACCGGCAATTCCAAATTCATTCTCGCCAATTACATTTTGAGCGGTTACCCGGACTTTTCCGCCGTTGCCTGCCATTGCTGTGTAGGGGTTGAAGATTCCTTCCATAACCGAGTGAATGTTTCCTGTGGTCACATCAATTTCAGCATAATCGTTGCTTTGGAAATTCAGTCCGATGTGGCTTACATTCAGGTCGCCGGTCTTTATAACAACAGAAGAATTTTTTCCATCAGCTTCGATTTGAACACCATTATTACCATCTGCGGATCCGGTGTTGACCGCAGCATGACCGCCATTGAACACCCTGATGATTGCCCCGTAGTTATTGACCTCATCCTCAGCTGTCAGGTTCTTTGTGTTTACATCGGCAAGGGATCCGGTGCCGTCAGCAAAAACATATAAAGCTGCATTCAGCTGATTTTCAAGGAATCTTGCCCTGACATTTCCCGCACGGACAACAGCGGTATGACCGTTTTCGGCACGGACATGTACACCGAATTGCAGTGCGTCGACATTACCGACAGTCACTTCCCGATTCTCCGTACTGGCATCAACGGTAACTTTTTCTTGCACGTCTTGAGCAAAAGCCCGGCTTTTGAAGCAAACCATATTCAATACCGCAATCACAGTGAACACCGCAGCAAAGATATTTCTTTTCATATGTGTCCTTTCATTGTTCATAGACAGTCTCTTTTCCCCTGAATAAATTGTACATATAAAAAAAAACACTGCGGGATCAAAAATTCCCGAGCGGTCATAATTCGCGCCTGAACGGTAGAAATCCGGGTTCACCGATATGTCAAGGTAAGCGTCAAACAGGGACAGTCCCTCGGATGTACTTCACGGATAGATTTCTGAAATCAGATATCGCGGATTGCGAACCATCTTTTTTGATCGGCAGGATCCCGGTCATATAAACAGCGGCAAAGATTTTATCTGTCGTTCCGCTGCTTTTGAATAACGTACGCAGAAATTGTAAATATTCTTTCTCAATGTCCGGTGTTTCTCTGATCGGGGCATCCCATTCATCAATGATCATAATGAATTTATTACCGGTGAAATCAAGCGCTCTGACAAGCGTCTGGTCGAGGGTGCTGCCCGCTTTCAATGCAGGATAGGCTTCCAGCAATTCTTCCGTGACATTTTCTGAGATAAAATGCAGAAGATTTTCCGGACCGGCATTCCCTAAAAGGTTGGTCATATCCAGATAAATCACATCATACTGGTTTAGATGGCAACCAGCCATGAATAATCCCGCAGTGGCTGACATGCATCAAGCAATGCCTTATTCCTGCCGTAATTAATGTTCAGCATGGTTACCTTCACCGCGATATCAGAATCAGAACCTTCCGGAAAGGCGCTTGCCAGATGCAATTCACTCCGGTCCGGTGCTTCCGCTGTGCCATTGTAAAAACAAATCAGCTTCGGAATCGGAAGCATCTGCTGCTTCGTCCTGTAAATATTGATTCGGTTGGCTTTGTTTTCAACATATTTGCTGTATATCATCCCGGCATAAATCAGAAAACGCAATGGCTCAATGTCCAAGCCTTGTTTTCTTCCCTGCTGAAAATAAAGCGGAAAAGACGATCTTTGTTTTCCCTGTTGATCTCTGCCATAACCCATGTCCTAAACATCTCTTGTTTTGATTAAAGTATAGCATTAATTATACGAAAAGGCAATAGGATATCAGTGGTCAGCAGTCAGCGGGCAGTGAACAGTGGGATAAAGTGCCGTTTTATATAAATCAAACCATCTGAAAAAAATTGCCATTTTTCACAGATTTTTTTGATTAAGAACCTACCGCCTACCCCCTAAACCCTACCACCTAAACCCTGAATTAAACCACTCAGGTGCAAAAATCGACCGTTCGGGACGCCGGAAGCCCCTGATTTGCATTTTCCCGATACAATGCAATCATAAAGGATTGTAGAGGAAAAAAATCTATGAGTAACACAGTCGTAAAGGTTGAAAACCTGGTGAAAAAATATAAGGAGCTCACGGCGGTGAACCATCTGAACCTGGAGATCAAAGAAGGCGAAGTCTTCGGCCTTCTGGGACCGAACGGATGCGGAAAGACCACCACCATCAGCTGTATCCTGTCCCTGCTTGCCTTTGATGAAGGGAAGATCGAAGTCTTCGGGAAGGAAATGACCCCGGTCAGCTATGACCTGAAGTCCATGATCGGCATCGTCCCGCAGAACATGGCCGTCTTTGACGAGCTCAGTGTATACGAGAATGTGGACTGCTTCTGCGGCATGTACATCGGCGACAAAGCCACCCGCAAACAGTATGTCGATGAAGCCATCGACTTCGTGGGGCTGAACGACTTCCGCAAGTTCCGCCCGAAGAAGCTCTCCGGCGGTCTGGCACGGCGTCTGAACATCGCCTGTGGTATCGCCCACAAACCGAAGCTCATCATCTTCGATGAACCGACGGTGGCTGTCGACCCGCAGAGCCGCAACAAGATCCTCGAAGGCATCATCGATCTGAACAAACAGGGCGCGACTGTGATCTACACCTCCCATTACATGGAAGAAGTGGAACAGATTTGCTCTCAAATCGTCATCATGGACCATGGGCAGAAGATCGCCGAAGGCACCAAGGATGAGCTGAAGCGCACCATCAAGAACACCGAGACCATCTTTATCGAGATGGACGAACCCGGTGCTGCCCTGATCAGCAAAATGAAAGCGCTCCCCAATGTCTCCGAAGTGGAATGGCTCGCGGGCAATCTCAAGATCGCCTGTACCGGCGGCAGACATAACCTGATCGATGTCATGGAGATCCTGCAGGCGGAAAACGCCGTGTTCGGCCGTGTCTGGTCCGAACTGCCCACCCTGAACGACGTCTTCCTGACCATTACAGGAAAAGAGCTTCGCGATTAAATCAGAAATCAGAAATCAGAAATAAGAAATAAGAAATAAGATCGCCGCGCAGCGGCTTCCTTATTCAACTGATAACTGACAACTGATTACTGATAACTGGAGAAAACTATGTTTTGGAACACGATGAAATATGAGATTCGCAGGAATTTCAGGACCAAAGAGGTCATCATCTGGATGATCCTTTTCCCTGTTGTCCTGGGAACGCTCTACAAATTTACTTTGGGAAATCTCGGCAAAGGCAATCTCTTCTCCACCGTGCCAGCGGCAGTGGTGGAAAATGAGAAAGACCAGCTGTTCCACTGGATCATGGATGCCATGAACAACGGCAGATTCAGCGAAGAAAATGATGTGACCGAGGGCGGAGAAAAACCCCTGATGTCCCTCACCTATACCGATGAAGCGGAAGCGATCCGCATGCTGAAGGATGGCGAAGTGAAGGGGATCATCTACATCGATCCTGCGGAGGAAGCAGCGGAAGAAGATCCGATGAGTCAGCGGATGGCTGAAGTCACGGAAATGATCAACCGCATGGCTGCGGACGGCACCCTCTCCCAATACCTGGATGAAGAGACGAACGATTATGTCAGCTACTACCTGAGCGATATGGGCAGCGGAAGCTTTATACCTAATGACAAGCTCTCCCTGACGCTGAAAAGCAACGGATCCGACCAGAGCATGATCAAGCGAATGGCCGACATGTATGTGAACATGCAGCAGATGTCCAAGGAACTGGCGGTCAATAACATCTCCGCTGAAAGCGGCTCGGAAGAAGGTGTCGGCGATATCTCGAAAGCCATGAGCAGTAATGTTCCTTATATCAAGGAGCTTGAATTGACCAAAGGGAATACGGATTCCTTCCTGATCTATATGTATAACCTCATCGCCATGGTCGGCATTTTCGGCTCCATGTCCGGGCTGACCATCGCGCAGAACCTGCAGGCGAACCTCTCAGACCAGGCTGCCCGGCGCTCCTGCTCGGGCATGCCGAAGAGCAAACAGGTCCTGGCGGAACTGCTTTCCTTCTACCTTTCCCACAGCATCTGCGTTATCATCGCCATCACCTTCATCACCCTGGTGCTGGGCGTGAAATTCGGTGACCGGCTGCCGTTGGTTTATCTCGGCGGGGTGCTCGGCGGCATCATGGGTGTCTCCTTCGGTTATTTTGTGGGCGCGGTCGGCAAAATGAGCTACGGTGCCAAGTCCGGCCTCATCATGGCGCTGAACATGACGCTGTGCTTCATGAGCGGCCTGATGGTCCCCGGCATCAAAGCCATGATCATCAAATATCTCCCGATCCTCAATGATATCAACCCGGTGGCGATCATCTCCGATTCCTTCTACTACCTCAGCGTTGACCCGGATCTGACCCGTTTCTGGGGGAAGATAACTGCGGTCGTATGTATCACGGCAGTCTTTGTCCTGTTGGGAATGTTGATGACACGGAGAACAAAATATGCAAGTCTTTAAACTCTTTTTCAAGGTAGCCCGCTCCAAGATTTTCATCGGGCTTGTGTATCTTGTCGTGTTTCTGGCGATCTGCTTCCCAATGGTCCACTCGACCCAGGAAAAACTGGACTTCACCGATACATCCCTCGCGCTTTATGTCCGCGATGAGGACCACTCCGAAGCCTCCGAACGGCTCATTCAGACACTCGCGAAGAATAACGAGATCGTGGAGCTCGAAAATGACAGCACGAAGATCCTGGACGCCATGTACTACGAGATCGTGGATTACGCGCTGGTGATCCCGGAAGGGTTCCAGGACCGTCTGAGCCATCTGGACGAGGAATCCATGAGCCATGAGCTCTTTGAATCCTACCACATGCGCGACAGCTACGCGGTTGCCATGATGAGCCTGGACCTGAATGAATATGTACGCAATGTCCGCATGAAGATCGCTCAGGGGCTGCCCCTCTCCGATGCGCTCACGGCCGTTGAGGAAGCCATGGAAAAGGGCGTGGAGGTGAATTTCTACGTCTCCGATGAAAAGACTTTCGTAGATGAGAACTACACCCAGAATTTCGCGGTCTTTTTCCAGATGATGCCCTATATTCTTATCGCTGTCATCGTCAACGTCCTCGCTCCGATTTTGCTGACATTGAACCGGAAGGACCCGCGGACGCGTATCGAAGCTTCCCGTGTTAGCATCAGCTCTTATACCGTGCAGATCTTTCTGGCGAGCGCCATCCTAACGCTGGTGGTTTGGCTGGTCTTTATGCTGGGCGGTATGCTGCTTTACGGCGGAATCTATAAAGGGACGAGCTGCTGGATGGCGGTGCTGAATTCCTTCATCTTCGCGATGATCGCCGCGATGTTCTCGATCTTCCTGGTGTCCTTCAACATCGGCAGCACCGTGGTCGGCATGATCTCGCAGATCGTTGGGCTGGGCATGGCTTTCCTGTGCGGATGCTTTTTCCCTCAGTCCATGCTGGGTGAGGGCGTGCTGACCGTTGCCAAAGTCCTGCCTGCCTATTGGTACGTGAAGGCGAATGACATCCTCTGCGGCAGACAGATGGGCACGATGCGTGAGGTCTGGATGTGCTTCGCTGTTGAACTCGGTTTCTTTGTTCTGCTGCTGGCGGCGACCATCATCAAGCGGAGCAGAAAATAGGGTTTAGGGGTTAGGGTGTTAGGTAACAGGTAACAGGTTACAGGTACTCCCTGGTGTTTCTCAAACCCTACACCCTAATCCCTAAACCCTGCACCCTAAACCCTAATTTAAGGAAGTAAAATTATGTCCAAGAAGAATTTAAAAGTCGTTATCCCCGCGATCGCTATGGTATCCGTGCTGGTGATGTTCCTGCTGAACTATTTTGCCCCGGATTTCCCGAGCTGGCTGGCAGTCTTTGCCGGCGGCATCGCCATTGTCATTGTCAGTATGATCGCAAAGAATAACGGGGAGTAATTTCCGGAGCAGAGCACACGGGGACGATTACGCTGCTGCCGCGAAGTCGGCACTGCGGAACTGTCACCATGTGCGCCCAATCACTGATAGAAACAAAAACGCTATTAAAATCGTAATTAAAAACGAAGAACCAAGAAAGGAATTTCACATGAAAAAACTTACTGTATTGTTTGTCCTGCTTGCCACACTGGCGGCTTTCGGATCCGTATTTGCCCAGACCGGCGCTCCGCTGGACATGACCGTCGCGGAACCCTACCTCGGCACCTGGTTCATGTCCGAACTCTGCGGACAGGGTCAGTGCATGGATGCCGCGATGCTGGGCATGTCCGGCATGTCTGTTGAATTCAAGGATGACGCCACCATGTCCGTGGTGGCCGGCGGAGAAGAAGCGGGCTCTGTGCCCTGGTACACTGAAAACGGTGTCGCCTACGCCTGCAACGGAGGGGAAGAAAGTGAATGCACCTGGCTGCCGATGAGCATTACCGACGAAGGAAAGCTCTCCATGGGTGATGAGACCTCCAGCCTGGTCCTCATCCGCGATGAGATCAAACCCTTCGGCACTGCCGATGTCAAGGCCGATGCGGTGTATGAGGACTTCCAGGGTGAATGGTTCCTGGAATCCATGCTGAGCGAAGGTGTTTCTGTTTCCGCTTCCATGTTCGGCATGCAGGGGAAGCTGACAATTCGTGAAGACACACTGGACTTCAGTGTCACCAACCCTATGACCCCGGAAATGAGCGAAGGGGCTGAGGGCGTGAGCTATGAGCTCAAAGACGGCGCCATCACTGCTGAGGTGGCTGACGGTGAAAAGAC
The DNA here is from genome assembly GCA_964457635.1 of uncultured Leptolinea sp. Classification (GTDB taxonomy): domain Bacteria; phylum Chloroflexota; class Anaerolineae; order Anaerolineales; family Anaerolineaceae; genus Flexilinea. The sequence goes on along the minus strand of CAYWGX010000101.1, from coordinate 1,131 downwards.
TGAAACCGTGACCTTTGTCTACCACATTGACGACTCCATCGTCCTTGCCATGGAAGAAGGAAACCTGGTCTTTGTCCGTGAAGAAAACTTGACCACCGGTCCGAGCCTGATGGACATGCTCAGTGAAGCTTTCTCCGAAGGTGCTGATGTCAGCGAAGCGAAAAAATATGTTAATCTTGGCAGTACCGATTACCGCATCGGGATCCCCGCGGATTATGCAGAGGGTGAACTAACCGAAGAGGATATCGCTGATGACATGAAAGCTTACTGGCGCAGCGAATCCAACCCGATGGATTTTGACGTCTATCAGTTTCCGAGAGAGGGTCAGACCTATTTGGAATATGCCCGCTCTGAAGCGGCTGATTATGGCGTGGCCGAAGACGATGTGGAAGACTGGCAGATCAACGGCATCGATATGGCGAAATATAATTCTTCCGAAGAATATGATGGCAATACCTTCCCCTGCGTGACCTGGACCTGGGAAGCCGGTGATGATTTTCTCCAGATCGTTTTCTGGCTTGACGGTGAAGGTGCCGAAGACCTCGCCGATGAGATTATGTTCTCCATTGAATTGGCAGAATAAAATAAGTCCTGAATAAAAAACGAAAACAGCTCCCGCGCGATAGAGCGGGAGCTGTTTTCATCATTACCTGCTGAAAAGGTCACTATGAGTGCCGGTTCTGGAAAGGTTCAGAACGAGAATATCATCTTCCAGGTAATAAATCAAAAGCCAATCAGGCAAAACATGGAGTTCTCTGTGATTTTTCCAGTTACCGCTTAACTCATGATCGTCGTACTTTTCCTTCAATAATTGTTGTTGATTTCCAGCAGCAATCAACCTGATGACATCATCAAGGAGGCGGAAGAACTCGATCGGGCATTGAGAATGAAGAAGACGGAAGAGGTTGGACAGTAGACGTTGGACGTTATACGTAAGACGTAAGACGTTAGATGTAAGACGTTAGATGTTTTGTGAACACGGGATACCGGGGACTGTCCCTTTATAGGACTGTCCCTACCACGCAAACCCGCTTCACCAGAAGGGACAGTCCCTGTAAATAGTAACGATTCATCTGCAGAATTACCGGGCATGCTCCTCTGCATTCTTGATGAAAAAAGATAAAGCGATTA
>CAYWGX010000100.1:0-9311 GCA_964457635.1 uncultured Leptolinea sp. | reverse complement strand
TATAGAGGTCTTTGTGCGGCAGACACGCTCCGCTTTCGTTGATTATCGTTGCATTATATAGTTTTTTCATGGGTAAAAGCCCTTTTCTCATTATCTGGTCTGATGGTCATTCCCGCCTCAATTATACATCATGCGGAAGGGATGGGGATCATTGCCCATATTATTGATCATCAAATACGTTGTTCTCCAAAAAATCGAAATAAAATCGACAAAAAGGTAGAATTCTGCCTTTTTGTCGATTTTATTTCGGTCCTCAGAAATTTATAAACCTGAATATGTATCTTTATCGCCGCATCCGGGTTTGCTTTCTCATCTGACAAGTATGATCTTGTCGATACACGCCAGCTTTACCGATGAATTTATATCGCCCAGGGGCGGGAATCTGCCGGATCAGAATCATCGTCGAGAAAATTCTGGGCATATGTCGGAGTCAGGTCATAGCGGCGAATAATTAATTCTTTGATCTGTTGGTCAGTCATTCCGGCAAAACGACCAAAGTTGATATCTTCTTTTATTTTCTCAGTTCGTTCTGAAACCTCTTTGATATATTCAGGGCTTAACATTGTAATCATAATTTTTTCAACCTCCATTCTGTGTGCATTCAGATAATCAGCCAGATACCCCTTTTCAATACATACATTGATCGTGTCAATAACAGCCTGTCGTTTTTTCTCCGGTGTCTTTGCCGATAAAACTCGTTCGTCCCAAATTCGGCAGAAGCCCATATATTCTTCAATAATTCCACCTTTGTAATTCCCGTGGATGATTCTGGCTTTGAATTCCGGTTTGTCAGAATCTCCCTTGAAAAATTCCTGATTGAGAGATAATATGTCATTTTCTACTTTTCGTTTGCCTGTATAAATAACAAATGCCTCAACATCCGGAATGTCCACCTTAACCGAACTGTGCAAATCAGCTTTTTTCATTGTGAGGTAACTCATTGCAGAATCAAAATAGTAATCTGCCAATCGGAAAATAATATTTACACTCCATGTTGACTGAGCTTCAGCCAGTACAATTAGTTTTCCGCGTGCAAGAAGTCCTAAATCATTGTAAGGATGTATCGTCAATACATTGTCAAATGTAACTAATTCCAAATCAGCTTCAGTGATTGTGTTATCCTCCGGAAAAAGCTCCTTATATAGTTCCAGTTGGTATTCTTTTCTGGTAAACAGATTTAGAAATACAGAATTCTTCGCCTGTCGGTTGACGCGATCCTGTTTTAATGCATTAACTTCAGCCCTGTATGCGTCTCGTTCTGCCTTTAGCTCTTCATAAGTCAAATTCTTTTCTTCAGACATATAATTCCCTATGATCATCAAGAATCCTCTTAATGATTATACAATGAATAAAATCGAAAGTCAATTGGTTACGATTGATTCAGCGTTTCCTTAAATCTGACAGGAGAGACCTGTTTCGGGAAGGATCTGCAGCCTGCACAGCCTATTCTCCCAGCAGCCGTGCCGTAACGATCCGTCTGGATGCGTATCCGCCTTCGAGGCGTTCATCTTCACAGGTCAGCAGAGTAAGGGTGTTGTCATACTTTTCCGCGGCTTCCTTTACTTTCGCGAAATCTGTTGAGCTGATTTTCTCATTGCCGCAGACTTCAAACATCGTCATTTTCTCCCCGCTGTTAATGAAGACACGGTCACCGGGTTCCAATTCCCAAATACGGGCAAAAGGACCAACCGTGCTTTCGCTGACCGTATTATGTCCGGCGATGACGGCATGCCCTTTTCCGGGGAGATCGGTATCCGCCAGCAATCCGCCGTTCATGCCAAGTTCTTCCACTGGGTACCCACCGTTTTGCTGCTCTACGGTCACCAGTTCACTGTGTAAATCGATCCGCGGGATGTTCAGCTCCATACTCAGCGGTTTGAAATCTGCTTTCATGCCGGACATCAGCGGATTTCCGGTGATCCCTGTCTGCGGCAGTTCACCGGACAGTTCGAAGAAGGTGATATGGTGCGGGACAGGAAGGGGATCGGGTTTCTTTTCTTCCCACTGGGCATACAGGGTTATATCAGATGTTTCGAATTTGATATCAGCGCCTTCCTTATACGTTATGCCGCTCCCGTCCGCTTTTGTATTCCATTCAGTAAATACATGGTTCTGGTATGAAAATTCATTCGTTTTTGTTTTCGTATGTTCCCCCGGAATGCCTTCCTGATCCTCCATATTTCCGTTCCCACCGTTTGCGTTGTAGATGATATGGTGCGGAAGCGATTTCCATTGCGCGTACAAAACGGCATCTTCATCCGGGAAGGTATAAATATCATCGGGCTCGTAATCTGTTCCCTGCCCGTCCTGCCGGGTGTTCCATTTGACAAAAGCGTATCCCGGACGGGTAAATTTGTTTTGAAAAACATTCACCGACGTTCCAATCTTCCCGGTCTGACATTCCATCGTACCGGAAGCGTCATCTGCGTTGGGGTGATAGCAGAGCTTTTTTTCCAGGACAATTGTATTGGTGAACTCAGCTTTAAATATACCGGAGGATTCTGTTCCTGCTCCCACAGCATCCGGGGTAAATGTATCGGCTGTGATTAAAACCGGATTCCGGGAAACTGTATAACCATCTATCGCGGATTCACTCACTTTATACCCGCTGTAATCTCTGACATCCAGCGGCTCGATAGAACCGATCCAGGCGTTGGAATCACCCTCTTTTTGATTATCTGCTGTCAGTGTGATTTGAGCTGTTTCGCTCTCAACGCCATCCAGTGAACGTAGTTTTACAGGTCTTCCTTCCGGATCAGTCAGCGTGTATGTCACCGAGTCCGGACGTTTCTGTTCCCGATCTCCGTCATCGTTCCAAACCTTTGTGATTTCAATGGAGTCATACGGGGTAAAGGCAGCAATGATTTTTGTTTCTCCGGCAGTATATATATAGGTATCACCAAGGCGCCGGTTTGTCGATTCGCTGCCTTTAAAGGCTTCGTCGTAACTCCAGCGGGGATCATTTCCGTCGTAATACCAGCCGTCAATGAGAAACCTTGTCAGCTGACCGTTCCATTTGAATTTTTGGTTCATCTGCTGACCGCTGTTTAATACAAATCGATTGATGCTGTTTTCAGAAGTGGAATATGGGTTGTCTGAATAGAGATCCGCACCGGCATTACCGGCCGTATTGTTGTATAGACCGCCTTTCAGGTACTGAAACACTGTCGGATAGATGGTTCCATAGTAATTATACTGTGAGAGGAAAACGCCGCCGCCATATCGATTGGCGTGATTGTCGTGGACAAGGCAGCCATCGACATTAACCTGCGAACCCATAATATCATAGATGCCGCCGCCGTAATAATCGGCAGTGTTATTTCTGATCTCTCCTCCGGTTAAAGAAATCTTTGATCCCCAATACGCGTATATCCCGCCCCCGGAAGAAGCTGAATTTTTTTCAATGATCCCGTCCGTCATTGTCACGGTGCCATTAGAGGCATAGATCCCGCCGCCCCGGTAGGCAAAATTATTCGAGATTTCGCCGCCATGTATTTCCAGTGTGCAGTACGCATCCACATAAACTCCCCCGCCACGAAGGTAATTTGGCCCTTCGTCTCCGGAGCTGTTTCCCGTTATTTTTCCGCCGTACATAACCATTTTGCCATGTTTGGAGCCATCCCCCGTATTCAATACGCCGACTCCTCCGCCATAGGCATATGGATTATGATTATTGCTGATCTCTCCGCCATACATATAAAAAATTCCGCCGGAAACCTGAACACCGGCGCCTGTGTTTCCTGCTCCGGTTCCGGTATTGTTGTCACAAATTTTTACATTGTCGTCCATATAAAGACGGGGCGCTTCTGTGTAACCGCCGTAACTTCCAACATCGAACATTGGCGTGGTTGTGTACCGTTCAGTCCCTTCGCCTTGAAAAGTCAGGCTGCTATCCTCCGACATACCGAATCCAAGGTACAATTCACCGCTATCACTCACAGAGCACAGGGTCCCGACGCTCTCGAGGCGAACCGTGCGATTGCCATCGGCAATAATATTTATTTTTTTATTTGATATCGCTATCGATGCTGATACTGAAAAATCGCTTTTTATGATGATCGTTGTAGGGCGTGTGGCATTTTCCACCGCATTTTTCAATTCCTCTGCGGTACTGACTTCTACCGTTGCTTCGGGAATAAAAACCGGTTTGTATGGCTCTTCCGCAAAAGCTTTCAGAAAAAAAATGAATAATAATATACATGCGATGGATATGGAATACTTCTTCATTTCACCTCACCATTTCAACATCATCACATAATATTTCCGGGAACATTTTACATTTTACTTTGCCCTTTGCCGCGGAATCAGACCCCGCGTACGGAGTCAGAGCCCGCTTTGCGGGGGCTGACTCCGATAGCGGGATCTGACTCCGTTATTGTTTACGGCTTCACGAAGGGGTTGACGTAGGGGCTTTCCTTATGGAAGCAGCGTTCATAACCGCGGCAGAGATCGTCACGGCCGAGGTAGTCCATACAGATGGAATACGTGTGGAACAGCAGGTATTCCTTCGTACCGTCTTTCCGCATCGCATAGGCTCCGATCTCATCCTCCGGCAGGGCATAGACCTTGAGCTCCGGCACCGAATGATCTTTTCCATCATCCCATCTCAGCTGCACCGTAATCTTACCATTATGCGGCCAGGCTGTGGCAGATAATGTATAGCTCTGGGTCAATTCCTCTTTGGTTTGATTATCATATATTCCAAGCGGAACCTCTACGGATTTCGGGCTGAGCACTTTGACTTCCACCGTGTACTCGTTTGTCAGCTCGGTTTTCAGTTTCGCATTGAACAAAATCGTATGAGACTTTTCCATGATCCCATCTTTTACCGCAAAAACGGTCGGACTTGATGCTGCAACAGTTTTGTCTCCCTGTTTGATCAAAAACTGCAAAATGACATCTAAATCTTTGACACCCTCAGGAATCCCTTTTGAACCATCGGACTGGTAGTTGCTGATCTCCGCATCAATCGGCGCTGTCACCACAAAGGGAACCGGAATACTGAATTGATCACCATCAATATTAAATTCTGCAATCAACTGATATTCACCGACATCCAACCCTTCCAGATAGTCATGCTGCAGAATGATCTCCACACTTCCTTTTCGGGCTATATAATCCACATCTCTTGTAAGAGTCCTCCCACCAACGCTGGCGCTCTGGAAATACTCAAGGGCTTTTTCGTTTGTCTCTTCATCCGTAAATTCGATCTTCAGCTGTGCACTTTGCTGGTCGCTGCCTTTTTCATATTCAGCGCCTTCTGTTTTGTAGATCATACTCGCCGGACTGATAGTGACCATGCCCAAAGATATCTTTTCACCGTCCTTGTGCCCGGCATTGCCAAAGACTTTATACCATACATAGTAGGTGCCTGCTTCAGTGCCTGTGGGAACGGCTGCGAGGAAAGCAGAATCTTCCGGAACAGGTTCGGCAGATTGAGTCACAGCATATTTCATTGTGCCACCGGTGGCGCTGCCCGCGTTGATCAGTTCCTGTTCCTCACCGGTATAAACCAGATATGACTTGACTGTCGGTGCTGTGACAACAGCGGAATCACTTTCTACAATAACCAGTTTACCGGGTGCATAAGTGATCTTATAACTGTTGGTAACATCGGTTTCGCCGGACAGGATTTTTGCCGCACTCGGGGTGATCGTCCCGTTGGAAGTGATCTCTGTGGTACTCGGGGTCAGCGTAATGCTGCTGAGGCTGTCTCCCTCTGTCAATCCAGTAGTAATTGTGACCACTTCTTCTGCAGGTTCTGTTTTGAGAGATTCACCATATTTAATCGTCTGGTCATTGGCAGTGATGGTTATTTCTGCAGGAAGCAGGTCAGTAGTAACACCAGTCGTTATATTATTAACAAGGTGATTTTTAAAACCTGCGAGGGCACGTTCATCATAAGATGTAAATGTACCTTCTCCAAAGGAGCAATCCCCATCATAATTAAAAATTGCTTTTGAATTAGTGTTCTGATTTGAACTCCAAGGATATGCCTGTAAATTTACCGTTACGCCGTTTCCACTTGTTGTAACTTTCTTGAACGTTACACTTGTAGTGTAAGATGCATTATCATCAACAGCATTAACCAAAACAGCTTGCCCTTTGAAATTTTTGATAGTACTATTTGACAGAATTAATTCCGAGGCCCTATTATTTTCATTATATCTGGTTACATAAAATGCCTGATGATCAGTGACCGTACCAGAAAACTTACTACCATCAATAGTAACATTTGAAATTGATACTGTTCCTGAACTATACAATTTAAATAACCTCTTGGCACTGTTACTACCATAATGATAGACCGTAGAATTTTGAAAATCTATTGTTACACTTTTTTTAATATCAACAATACCACCGACATAATAATTATCTGTCGTAAATTTGATAGTATCGCCATCCTGTACATTTACAGTCGAGTCGGTGAAAAGTGCTTGCAAACTTCCGACATTGTAAGAAGTATCCCCAATCTTCACTGTTAACTTTGACTCACTCGTACTCGTATCACCAACTTGTTTGGATACTTCCAGTGTTCGCCCATCCGCCCACACACTGCCGGAAAGGACACCCAGCAGGAGCGCCAGGATCACTACCAATAAGCCGATGGCTTTTTTGCCTTTGTTTTTCATAAGTTTTCCTCCTTAACTGCCCTTGATCTTATGAAAATGAATCTTTAAACCAAACAAGCCGGGATGGTCACCGGCTTAAAACAAAGAAAGGCGCAGCGGAAAACCGCGCCGAATTGAAATATTTACAAAGAAAATGTGAGTGGAATTTACTTAAACAGGAAAGAGGTCTTAATACCCCCCCCGATACGTTTGAGGAGACTTACAGTTTTTTCACCTTTTGGACCAATATTAAAGGTCTTCGGTTGTGTAACAGTGAACATTTTTTCTCTCTCCATCTCTGTTTATATCAATAATCATTTTATCAAAACATCATGCAATTTACTATATTTATTTTCATGATTATTGATATTAAATTAATCTATTTATTAAGCTTAAAATTTCACAGACCGCGGAAAAGTCTTTCCATCCGGAAACAAACATTTAAGGTATGCGAAATATATAGCGAGAAAGTCCAGAATACTTTCTTTAATATAGAATTATTCATATATACAAAAGCAAGGGATTATTTTTAAATTCAAAATCTCGAAAACAAATTTGGTTTTCGCTCTTGACAAATAAATAAAATTGCAGTAAATATGCCATTTGGCACTGGGGACGGTTACCGCGTTGTCGCGAAGCCGACACGCGGTAACCGTCCCCATGTGCAGATAATTGCAAGGAGAGCTTTCTGGATTAGACGAACAGGAGGACAGTTCTCCTGTGCAGGCTTTGCTGCAGCAGGATAACCGTCCCCACAAACCGGCGATTGTTCATTCCCGCTTTTAATTATACAGATACAAAGTTTTGCTCATATTATTGATCAACATATACATTGTTCTTCAAAATAAAATGAAACCTACCTATTTTCCGAAAAACGCCGTTCTCCGTTAACGTTTTATAAGAACCGTTAAAACCTATTGACTTTTTTTTGAGGGGTGGTATTATATGATACAGATGGTTAGCACTCAGACATTGAGAGTGCTAACAGGAAGTAAAAAATGATTGAGCTGACTGAACGTCAAAAAGTAATTCTGAGCCTGGTCGTCCATGAGTATGTAAGGACAGCAAACCCGGTAGGGTCCAAGAACCTGGTCAGACAGTACCACCTGGACTACAGCTCCGCAACGGTTCGCAATGAAATGGCAGCGCTCACCGAAGCTCAATATCTGAGCCAGCCCTACACTTCCGCAGGGCGGGTGCCGACGGAAAAAGGCTATCGCTTCTTCGTCAGCGGTCTGATCCAGATGAGGGAACTCCCGGAAGAGACCCGGCGCATGATCGAGCATCAGTTTTCCCAGGCACAGCAGGGGATGGACGGATGGATCAGGCTTGCGGCTTCGATCCTCTCGGATCAGGCAAACGCGATTTCGATGGTCTCCGCACCGCTGCCGAACCGGACCCGGGTGAAGTACATTTCGCTGATTTCGATCACGAACAAGCAGATCCTGATGATCCTGGTGCTGGCAGGCGGTCAGATGCAGCAGCGTTTCATGTTCGTCAATGAAACCACAACGCAGACGCAGCTGAACGAGATCGCGGACAGACTGAACAACCTCTTCGAGGGACACAACAGCGAAGAGATCCGCATCCTGAGCCGGCACCTTCCCGAGATGGGAAGCACTGCTGATGAGATCGTCCGCACGCTGCTGAGCACGCTCTACGACACGGACGCCCGGCAGACCGGTGAGGTCTATACGGAAGGGATCAATAAGGTCCTTTCCGAACCGGAGTTCGCGGACTCCGAAGAGGCCCGGCGGACGCTGCGCTTCCTGGAAGAGAAGCCGCTGCTGCAGAACTTCCTCTCCCGGACCACCCGGGAACAGAAAGTCGGCGGGGTACAGGTCTTCTTCGGAGGTGACGGACTGCTGAAGGATATCGCGAATTGCAGCCTGGTGGTGGCGCGGTACGGGATGCAGGGGGTAGCGACCGGGACCATCGGGGTCCTGGGACCGATGCGGATGGCTTACAGCAAAAATATACCGACGGTCCGCTTCCTGGCAGGGATTTTGAGTGATCTGGTGACTGACAGCAGTCAGTGATACATGTAAAAGGTAAAAGGTAAAAGGCAGCAGGTGAAAGAACGTGCCGGGAGGAACCTAATCCGGCGGCACGATGAACAGAATAAATAAAGCAGAGGGAAAGAGATGGGAAAGAAAACGAAAATCAAATTAAATGAAGGTTCCGAACCGGAAATCGAAGAAGAAATCCGGGAAGAAGAACCGGAAGTCTCTGCGGAGAAAGTACAGGAAGAACAGGAGGAACAGGTAACGCTTTCCAAAGCTGAATTCGACAAACTGAACGCGGATTTGGAAGAGGCAAAAAAGAAGGAACAGGAAAGCCATGAAGCATGGATCCGGGAACGGGCTGATTTCAGCAACTACAAAAAGCGCATGGACCGCGACCAGGATTTGCTGAGAAGCAATTACAAATCCGGTGTTCTCGAAAAATTCATTCCGGTTCTTGATGACCTGGAGCTGGCTTACCAGCATCGTCCTGAAGATGGAGAAGCTGCCGCTTGGGCAGCAGGAATTGAGCTGATCATTCGGAAATTCAATTCCCTGTTTGAAAATGACGGCCTGACAAAAATCGATGTGAAGGCCGGTGACAAGCTCGACCCGAATATTCATCTGGCAGTGTCCTCTGAGGACAGCGATGAATTCGGATCAGACGAAATTATTGAAGTTTTACAAAATGGCTACC
>CAYWGX010000099.1:0-9474 GCA_964457635.1 uncultured Leptolinea sp. | reverse complement strand
CCTTTCGGTCCGGATCCCCTTATCGAAGTAGACGGTCACGGACATGATCAGGGCGGTATCATTGTTCTTCTCCCCTTCAGAATACGAAAAATCAGACTTAAGGAAGCACTTTATTTTTGGAAAACACAGCGCTTGACATCAAATTATAAATAAATATAATTAAAGTAACAAGAGTTTAACGATATTTGTAAAACGGAGGGTGAACGTCATGAAAAAGCATTGTTTGATTTTTCTGCTGGCAGCGGTGCTGCTTTTTGCTGTGCTCCCGGTACAGGCGGGAGAAGAACTTTTCTGGTCGAACATGAACGATGCACCGGTGAGGAATCGTCCGCCGCTTTTCAAGTTGATCACAGTCAGCGAAACGGAAGAACCGGTGCTGGTCCAGCGGATCCGTACCTATCACTGGAACAGCGGTGAAGGAGCGGAGCCCGGGACGATCAGCGTTTATGAGGGTGAAACAAAAATCGGCTCCTGGCAAGCAGTCGGACGCAGCGGACATGGTGCGGCGAATGTATATTGGGACGCACTGGTGGATGTGATTTTTTCACCGGGGCACAGCTATACCATCAAAGATTCGGATCTGGCCAGCATGAGCTACAACGAAAGCTCGGAAAACTGCGGCATGTTTGAAGTCTACGGGGTCCGCCCGGTACCGGAAGGATATGTTGTCGCGGCCCCGCAGGAACCGGCAGTGCAGCCTGCTGCCACGGAAGTGCCCATCACACTGGTCACGCAGTCTTCCATTCCGGAAGCTTCAGTGAAACAGCAGACCGCGGTTTCTTCCGTCAGTACCGTCTCATCGGTATCGATGCTCCCCGCGGAAACATTTCAATTCGGACGCTATGAACAGGACAACAATTCCGGCAACGGAGCTGAAGCCATCGACTGGCAGGTGTTGACCGTTTTGAGTGACCGCCAGCTGGTGGTCAGCCGCTATATCCTGGATTACCGCAGTTTTTCCGATTCGATCAACGGTTCGAAATGGGATACCAGCGGTGTGCGGCAGTGGCTCAACGGGGATTTCTATAATTCCGCCTTTACCGCTGCTGAGAAAAACAGCATTTTACAGGTCACCAACAGCAATCCCAGCAATGAACGCTACGGTACATCCGGCGGGAGCCAGACGCAGGACAGGATCTTCCTGCTGAGCATTGATGAGGCGAACCGTTATTTCTCAACAGGCGGACACCGGGTGGCAAAACCGACATCTTACGCGCAGCAGAAATATAACGCCTCCTTTGGAATGGATGCTTCCGCCTGGGCACTCCGCTCACCCGGCTCCACGGACAATACTTCTGCTTTTGTGGATGCGGATGGCTCGGTCAATTATGAGGGGGCTTATCAAAATCTGAGCGGCATCCCCACGGAATACGCGGTGCGTCCTGCTTTCTGGATGAAAACCAAAACGGGCTTCACGGTCAAATATCTCGGCAACAACTGCCTGTCAGTTGTCCCGACGGATAACAATGTTTATCAGCCCGGTGACAAGGTCACGGTCCTCTTTGACCCGGTCGCCTATATTCCCGGACTGATCTTCAACGGTTGGGATATGGATGGTGACGGTGTCTCCAACTTCGGCTACTATTACTACACCTTCACGATGCCGAACCATAACGTCGAACTGAAAGCGATCTGCTACATTCCGCAGTATACGGTCGACACGCCTGTGACACAACGGCCGGTCGATCCGCCCACCCAGCGGCCTGCAGATCCGACAAATAACCAGCGGCCGGCTGATCCTGCGAATAATTGGAACTGGGATCCGGACAATAGCGGATGGGTTCCGGATGGGACGGGATACTACCCCATAGATCCGGACTATGGCAGTGATTACGGCTTCCAGATCCCATGGGGCTCGGATGTAGACGGGTATTACGATTGATCGTAACGATTCAACAGGGACACCGGGGACGGTTCGCATATGTCCCAGACTTGGGACATTGGGAACTGTCCCCGGTGTCCCGTGCCGGGGATCTGAATAGTTACGATCCTATATCCCCGGCTTCCCGGTCCCCGGCCTCTGGCCCCTGGTCCCTGGCCCCTTTTATCCTTTCAGCTTTTCGGCAATCAGCTGCTGAGCTCCGCTGGCATAACGTCCGTTTCTCCTGTGTACGCCCAGTGCACCGATCACTTTTTCGGCCAGCAGTCTCAGCGGCCCCGGCGATGTTGCGATTTCCAGCAGTGTTTTTGCCCGGTCAAGGTTGATCTTCTTAAAAGCCTCAGTCCGTGTTTTTGCGTCATATCCATGCCCCTTGAGAATGATCTCTTTGGCTTCATGATCACTCAGTTTCTCCCGCGGGAAACGTGCCTGCACCCGTTTGATTTCATTTTCCCAGCTGTCGAAACCCATCTCCTCCGCGGTCACCTCTTTGCGGATTTCTTTCTTTTTCTGTCGTCCGTACACAAAATTGCCGATCGCCACACCGGCGCCGACAGCACCCAGTACAGCCGCGGTGATCGGTGCCAGCGGGCCGGTCAGCAATGCGATGCCGGTTCCCATCGTGATTGCGCCGCCGACTGCCTTCACAGTACCGCTGGTGCGATGAAGTTCAGAAACCCTTCTGCCCTGTTTGAAGATCTTCATCAGCTTTTGCTGGTCTTTTGATGGAGCTCTGTTGTTGATTTGATTGAGAGCGGAGATCTGATCATCGATCGTATTGATGCTCTTCTGGCCGCGGATCCCTTCAATGGCGCCAGTAACCAGTGAGATACCGCCTGTGGCGACATTCAACCCGGGAATCATGTTCGCTCCGCCGAGTTTGCTCGCGTTCACCAGTGTATCACCGATTACAGGGAGACCGCCCGTATTACTCATCAAACCCAGTCCGTTTGCAAGGGTGTTCCCTGCCGAAGCCAGCGTATCCAGGCCGGAATTGACTACATCCATTCGGCTTCCGCCGGCGTCTACGTTTCGAAAATTACGTATCGTGTCTACCGCTCCGGTAACAGTTCCCGCGAGACTCGTCACGGTTCCTATACCGCTGACAGTTCCGGAAATTGAGGGATTTATCGTACTTGTGTATAAATTTTTGCTGTCCAGCAAATTCTGGTCATAAATTGCCACGCCCAATTTATTGAGATTTTGTATGGTTTTTCCATAACTGCCGATAAAGTTTGTCTTGCCGGTTTTGTCCTTTACATCGTTGATCGTCGAATCCGGTGCGGTGTATTGACCGACGAGCTGGTTTGTAACATGGCCCCGCCGACGGATGGCGTGATTGGTATCGGTTCGGATCAGCGGTTCATCGTCTTCATCAATTTTCTCCGGTTCGGAATGCGTCGAGATGAATTCCATGACTTTTTGTTTCAGTGCGCCGCTTGAAACGCTCTCTTCATCTTCATCCTCTTCCTTTATGCTCGTGGAGATGATGTTATTGTTGTTTTCCTTCATTCCGATGTCGGAGCTCTCACTCGCATCATCCTTTTCTTTCATCCCGCCTGAGATAATATTTTCGGATTTTTCCTTCCTGCTCTCCGGAATGCCGGCTTTGGAGTTTTCGGGAAGACCTTCCAGAATAATGTCATCGCTGCTGTCATCCATTTCAGATTCATCTGTGATGAGGTTATTGGAACTGACCGGATTTTTCTGCTGGGGCAAAGGTTTCGGTTGATTTGCTCCTGCCTGGTTCCGCCCATACACTGCGGCCATTCTGTCCAGTTTTGTCTTCTTTTTGTTGTAGATTTTTTTGTATAATTTCTTGTTGTTCTGGTCAATTCTCTCGCGGTCTCTGATGCCTTCTTCGGTTTTCAGATAAGTGTTTTTCGAAGAGGCAGCGGAGCTGAGGATCAGATTTGCCCGGGTCAGAAAATCGCTTTTCTTTTTGTCCCCGGGCTGCATTTCATTTTTCCAGTTTTGGAAAGCCGTGTCATTTACATGAGCCTGTTCAACTTTCTGAATGATTTGGTTATAAAGCTTGAAATTTCTCCCAAATTCTCCGTTGGCAGCTCTATAGGCGGTTTTACTCGCTGATTCACCGGAATTCAGACTGAGATCATTGAAGAAGGTGCACAATTCTTCAGCGGCATGCAGACGTCTGTCGATCAGCTCTTTGTAGGTATCTTTGCTGATTGCCAGGATCTTTGTATTGAATTTTGTTTTGTCCGCATTGCTGACATATTCTTTTCTTTTTACCCGCAGATTTTGAGCGCTTTGCTGAGCCGCATTCCGTGCATTTGCCATGTCCTGCTCTTCATCTTCCTGATTTCGTATCCTTCCCCGGTTGGCCCTGCCGGCTCTTTTCATCTCTCTGGCATAGGTTTTGGCATACTGCGCATCCCGCTCAGCCTTTTCCCGTTCATCGGAAGCGGTAAACCCGGCCTGGATCCGGAAGAGGCTGTCCGCAATATCGGAAGAATCCTGTTCCTCATCATAATCGGATGTTTTCTTGCCGAAGGGCCACCACCGCTGAACAGTCCCGGGAGCCACGGAGATGCCGACAGAACCCCGCGCAGCCCCCTGCTGCACGGTGTGCACCAGTTCATGAGCTGCGACCCGCGGTTCAAATCCTCCTTTTCCGAAATAGATATCATTTCCCCGGGTGTAGGCCCTTGACCCCATCATCATGTTTCTTTGGATGCTGTCCGGACCGGTATGAAAATGCACAGAGGAAAAATCAGAGCCCAGACGGCTGCCCATTTCTCTCCGTATGGAATTCGGTGTTCCGGAAATGATTCCGGCGGAGAGACGGTCTGCTTCATCCTCCGCGGCGCTTATCTGCGGGTTCATCATCTCCCGCATGACGCTGTTGGGCGTCCCGGAAGGGGGCGGAACCGGCATGGACATCATCTGGCTGTTCGGGATCCGGGAAGCAATGAACTCCGGGTCTCTTTTTTCTTCCTGAAGCGGCTTCCCGTTTTGTTTTTCGTTTGCGGTTTTGCGTTCACTCTGATAAGCCATGATCCTGCCTTTTAATGCTGTTGGGCCTGAAAAACCAAAATAATCAGCTTGATATAAGAAACGCTGCGATTCAGCTGGGACAATCCGCAGCCTGTCCTGTGATTTTGAATAGTTACAACAAATAATCATAACATAAAACCACTGAACTGTGCGTTAATTTTTCAAAAATAAACTGTATCTGTTCAGTATCCAGTCAGGGACAGTCCCCTCTGACTCAATGCTGAGCCGCCGGGTACAGTCCCTTCTGAACAGTTACAATAAACTGCATTTCACATTACGCTGAACGCATATCCTGTTATAATAAAAGTGTTTCTGAAACGGAATGGTTTTTATTTGATTGCATGATCACAATATGTAAAGATATTTACGCTTACTGAAAATCTTCTTTACTTTACAGACAGGGAATACTTATGAAATTGAAACCCCGAAAACCGATTTACGCCTTTTTGATCTTGATCCCGCTGACAGCGCTGTTCGCTTTTGTTTTATTCACGGTACGAAACAATACATTAGATCGGCGAAAATCATTGCAGAATGATCAAAAATTCACGGCTGTTGAAAGGACACTGACAGAACTCGGCGCTGATATGAATGAGGCTGAGATTCGGTATCGTACGCGGCTCAAAAACCTGATGGAGCTCATGCCTTTATTGCTGAATGAATACATGGAGGACGGTGTCTATAAAGGCCCGGAAATTTTTAAAGATGCGGGTACGACGGATGGGTTTGTCGTTCGGGTGAAGGATGGCAGCGTGATCTACCCGGATACCGGGGAGAAACTGCCTGATCTGGATGCCGCATCAATTATGGATGAAGTGTTTTTATCCGAAATAAGCTTTTCTGTCGGTGAGCAGGATGAGGAGAAATATCTGATCAGCAGCAGGAAAATATCCGGAGATTATTATTATGTTGACCTGACACGAATGAGCGAGATGGTTGAAACAGTTCAGAAAACGACACGGTTTCATTCAACGCTCGAAGAAATAGAAAACGGTTATGATTGCCGTTTGCTGCTGATCAAAAATGCTGTTTCAGGAGAAAATCAGGAGAAAAATGCGGAGCAGTTAACCGAACCGGAAAGAGCGCCTGAATTTATCTATCAGTCGGAATCTTTCAGCAATCGAGATTCATCTGATCCCCTTGATACAATTCGGAAAAGTCTCGCAGAAAAACCTTCCCGTATGACGATTGACGGACAGAATTATCAAAGCGCTTTTCAGCAGATTTCTATATTAAATGAAAATGTAACTGCCGTTATTCTGATGCCTCTTACTAATGAATATGTGAACATTATCAACAGCGTGACGCTGACTGTAATGCTTACGCTCATCATCACGATACCGATGATCATGTGGCTTTACTGGTGCCAGAAATATGTTTGTGATCATGAATTGCTTCCGGAGCAGGCCAATACTTATCATCCGAGCCGGCTGAGAGAAATGGTGGTGCCTTTCGGGCTGATCGGAGCGGTCATCGTTTTTCTGTCCGCGCTTTGTTTCCAATCCCTGAGCAATCTGAATATGGAAATGATCGCGAATCAAAATGCTTTGAAGGAGCTGATGGGACGTCTGACAGCGATGGAAAGCGGCGGAAAATCCGATTACGAAATAAACGAAGAAGAGTGGTACGTCTATTATGCGGAACGGATCGCCGGTGTAATCTCAGAAAAAATGTCCCTCCAAACGCCGGAATTATTGGGCAAAATCAATGATCTGGCCGGCAGTGAGTACATAATGGTTTTTGACAGTCAGGGTGAAGAAATCGCGTGCAGCAGCGGGGTCATCGGATATTCAATCAGCAATACAGATGTTTTGAGTGAGTTCCAGCCTGTTCTTTCAGGGGCGCCGACGGTTATCACGGTTCCTGTGACAGATCCTGTTTTCAAAAAAGATATGCAGTATATCGGCACGCGGATCCCTCTGATGAATGAAGGAAAAAAACCGGTATACGGCCTCCTTTTGCTGGCTGTTGATGCTGAAAAAGCATGGCAGGAGGCAGAAACACGTGAAATTAATGATTTTCTGGAAAATCTGGTTCCTGAAAGAAACCTGTTCATCGTCATTGACAAGTTTGCAAATAGAGTGGCGTTTTCCTCTGAAAAGGACTTATATGGTCAAATGATTCCCGATCTTATGTATACGGAAGGAAGCATAGAAAATTCGGACCTTGATTCCTTCACGATCAACGGGAAACATTACTACGGTTCCTTTCGATCAAATGACGATTATGTCGGCTATTATCTCACCGAAGACAGCTATATCCGTATCAGTTCCTTTACGTTTTCGGTTATTTCAGTGCTGGGATATGCTGTTATTCTGTCTGTCATCTGCCTGTATATGCTGACACCTTATACGCCGGAGGCTTATCAGGCGGCGGTCAGGTTAAAAACTGCCGCGGAGCAGCATGCTGACAGTGATGGCGGGGAGGAATCGGATTTCATACCGGATCTGTTCATGCAGTCTGGAAACTGGATCGCAATCCGGAGACAACATGATTGGAATGAAATGCTTCCCGAACAAAAATTGGGAGCATTCGCCCGGATTTTTTTTGGAATCATTGTGATCCTGCTTTTGCTGCTCCAATTACGATTGAACCTGCATGTGAACCGGTCTACTATCAATTTTGTTCTGAACGGAAACTGGAAACGCGGCCTTAACCTTTTGGGGTGGTCCGCGGCTTTTATGGTCGTGATCGGATTCGCAGTCTTTTCCTTTGTGAAAGATATCCTGAAAAATGTCTTTTGCTCTGTCAATGATCCGAGAATCGCAACGATCTTTCGGCTGTTTTTCAGCCTGGTCCAATATATCGCTGTCATTTACAGCATTTTCCTGATTCTCGGTTATCTTGGCTTCAATACCACAATGCAGCTCACCTCTGTCGGGATCCTTTCCCTGGCTATCTCGATGGGTTCCCAAACGCTTGTCGCGGATATCCTCTCAGGTATTTTTATCGTATTTGAGGGGGAATTTCATGTGGGAGATATCATCGAGATCAACGGATTCCGCGGCGTTGTGCAGGAAATCGGAGTGCGTTCGACAAAATTGCTCGGTCTCGGGAATAATATCAAGATCATCAGCAATTCCAATATAAAAGATGTCCTGAACCTGACAAAAATGAATGCCTGGTTCACGCTGGAATTTGATATTGCGCCGGACCAGTCTCTCCCGGATATCGAAGAAATGCTGAAGCGGGAACTGCCCGGATTGAAAAACACGGTCCCTGAAATTGTTGCGGGACCGTATTATAAAGGCGTCTGGTCAATTGGTCACGCGAAATATACGCTGAGTATTGCCTGTGAATGTGACCCGAAAGAGACACGTCAGGTTCAGCGTGAATTGAGCCGTGCGGTCATTATGCTCTTCGATAAATATCATTTTAAACTGGCATAATGGCAAATCGGTTTCAACCTATTCTTTCTTCCCTGTTGGCAGCTGTACGAGAATGATGGCGGCGAACATCACGGCACAGCCGAGCAGTTCCCGGGAAGTCAGATGTTCGTTCAGCAGGATGGCTCCGCCGAGTACCGCGAAGACCGATTCCAGGCTCATCAGCAGGGAGGCAATGGTGGGGTCTGTATATTTCTGCGCTACCATCTGCAGGGTGTAGCCTACCCCGCCGGACATGATGCCGCAGTAAAGGATCGGTATCGCGGCGGAACGGACCTGTTCCCAGCTGGGAGTCTCCGTGAGAAAGGCCGCGATGGCTGATATCAGCGAGCAGGTGAGGATCTGGATCGCGGAAATTTGGATCGGATCACCCCGCTGTACAAAATGATCACAGCACAGGATCTGTCCGCTGAACATGACTGCGCACAGGAACAGCAGCAGGTCTCCCTGCTCCAGGCGGAACCCTTCTTTCATGCACAGCAGGTACATCCCGATCAGGCTGATGAAGACCGCCAGCCATACCAGCCGGCTGTTCCGCTTTTTGAACAGGACGAAATTGATGACCGGTACCAGGATGATGTACATGGCGGTGATGAATCCGGATTTCCCGGCCGAGGTGGAAACCATGCCGATCTGCTGGAAAATACTGGCCGCGGACAGGAAGACCCCGCAGCAGATGCCGCCGAGGATCGTGTTTCTTCTGCGGATTTGTTCCTCTTCCGGATCGGGGGACGGAGAATGTTTTTCCCCGATGTTCCGGGAGATGAGTGCGGCTGCACCGATCACCACTGCGG
Organism: uncultured Leptolinea sp.; assembly: GCA_964457635.1. Classification (GTDB taxonomy): domain Bacteria; phylum Chloroflexota; class Anaerolineae; order Anaerolineales; family Anaerolineaceae; genus Flexilinea. Next base: position 397 of record CAYWGX010000099.1, on the reverse strand, counting down.
CCAGTCCCATCCGGACCGCGGTGAAGGTGAGCGGTTCGATGCTTTCCATGCCTTTGCGCTGAAAGGCAAAGGCCATTCCCCATATCATCGCTGTCAAAATCAGCAGCAGATTTCCAAGCATTTGTTTGTTCTTCATGTGTTTACCGCCTGAATCAAAAATTACAAGAGGCTATTATATCACGAAGCCGCCGCCGGATTGAAATGTCATTTCGCGGGAAGGGAGGCAGATCCCCTTGCTAAATCAGAAATCAGAAATAATGAAGAAGGAAGAATGAAGAATGAAGCGCAGCGAAGCCTCACCCGAAGCACAACGGGGACGAAGCACAACAGGGACGGTTTTCGTGCTGCCGCGCAGCCGGCACTCGGGAACCGTCCCTTTGTGCGCCTTCTCACCTGC
>CAYWGX010000098.1:0-9562 GCA_964457635.1 uncultured Leptolinea sp. | reverse complement strand
GAATCGTATACACGGGAGGGGGTGAGAACATGACAAGCGTAGTTTTGAGACCGAATGAAAACCAGGATCAATTGCTGAAGCGTTTCCGCAAGAAGGTCGTCAAGAGCGGCGTCCTCAGCACTGTACGGCGCAAGCGTTGGTTCGTCTCCAAGAGCGAGACCGATCGTGTAGAACGGAAAAAGACACTGCGGCGTCTTCGCCGCCATTCAACCGGTCGTCCTGAGTAAGCCATAAGCTCAGCTGACGTCCTCCATTGGGAGTTTTAAGATGGCTAAGGAAGAAGATAGTAAGATAAGTGTAGAGGGCACCATCGTAGAAGCGCTGCCCGGAACACAATTTCGTGTCCGTCTCGACAACGGTCATGAAGTATTGGCTTATCTTTCGGGAAGAATGAGAAAATTCTATATCCGAATCCTGCTGGGGGATCGCGTCCGAATCGAAATGTCGCCTTATGACCTGACACGCGGACGAATTGTATATCGCCAGCGGAAGCCGAACGAAGCCGGCGGCCCGGATGAATTTATGTAAAACAAGAGATAAGAAATAAGAAGTTTCCGATTTCTTTCTCAAAATAAACTGCAAAAAAAGAGCTGTTTTACAGGCAGCTCTTTTCTTATCACAAACCGCGGAATCCGCGGTTTTTTAATCTTTCTGATTTCCGATTTCTGATTTCTGATTTCACATCAGTCGTCGTACGCGATCTCCACCATGTCGTGAAGGAGAATCTCCAGCGCCATCGTGTGGCTGCAGCGGCCATGGGACTTGCAGAATTCACAGTCGCAGCTCCATTTTCCGTGGTCATAGCTAACCAAATGATCGTGGTTGTTCCCCTTCATCGTCACCTGAAAATTATCAAACTGAAACCTGTCCGGTTCTTTGGCATAAGCTCTCGCTTTTTCCAGTTTGCTCACCATCGCGTAATCCATAAAGCATGTACTCCTTTTTCTCAGATTCTTTATTCCGCCAAGTCTTCTGACTTTAATCTATCTTAAGGCCAAAACGCAAATCCGTCAACTGCCATTTGTCATTTTTTCATGGTACAAAGGGGACAGGAAATCTTGAAATAAAAACGGTTCTTGAATTTCAGACAAAAAAAGTTTTATAATACAAATAAGACAATAATAGGGGAGTGTCTCTGCTGACGGAAAGTTTGGTCTTCAGAGGCAGATTTCCGAAAAACTGTAAAAAAATGAGAAGCCTGATGTTTGACTTCCCGGATCAAAGAGGCTGTGTATGAAAACCTTCAAGAAAAGTATCCTGTGTTTATTGGTCTGTCTGATGCTGGCAGCAGGTATCCAACCTCTGTATGCACAGAATGACGGCTGGAAAACGGCCCAATCCAATGTCGAAGGCGGACTGACCTACTATGTGGTCAATTTTGTCACGGACGAAGGGCCCTATCTCACCGCCCTCGTCAACAGCGGCGGACTGGTTCTCCCGGAAGCACCGCACCGGGAAGGCTATACCTTCCTGCGCTGGGAATGTGAAGGCAGGCCCGTGACCGACGGGATGAGCGTAAACCACGACCTCACCATCACCGCGGTTTTTGAACCCATTGTCCTGGTGGACACGGAGATCCTTTATGTATATGAAGAAGGCGGCAAAGAAGTGGTCTTCGGCACTCACAGCGCCACACTGACTCTCGATGATGTGAAGACCGGCGCCTACACCGTGGTCTCCCCGGAATATACCGAGGTCAGCGGTGTCCGGCTCTGGCCGGAGCGGAAATCCGTCTCGATCACTGCGGAAGACCTGAGCGCGGCAGCAGGGCACGGGAACAGCCTGAGCTTCACCGTCTCCTATATGCCCGCGGACCTCAGCTACACCCTGGTCCGTCAGCTGACAGCCCTGAACGGAAGCGGTTATGATGAGATCGATCGAAGTGAACTGAGCGGCCGCATGGGCGACGAGATCTCTGCCCCTGCCGAAACCGCTTTCGGAACCCTGATCCGTGTGGAGAACAAAGAACTCACGCAGTCCGGGCAGGTCATTACGGCCATTTATCAGCGGAAAGCCTTGCACCTCACCTTTGACACTAACGGCGGCCGGGCACTGCCGGGTCCCGAAGTCCTCTATGGCGGGAGCGCAGATCTCTCCGAATATACACCGGTCAGAGACGGTTATACCTTCAGCGGATGGCTGGATGAGGGAAATAACCCGGTCTCCGGTGAGATCGTCCTGACCGCCGACCGCACGCTCCGTGCACAATGGGAAGCGGCTGAGTCTTCGTACAGTGTGGTCTATTACAAAGAAACGCTTTCCGGAGATTATGAATACGCCGAAACAGAAACCCGCAGCGGGGAAACGGGGACTGAGGTCACGGTCAGCAGCGATTTGGCAGCACCTGGGAAATATAAAGGATATGAACCGGACGAAGCCCGAAACGCCGCTTCAAAGACAGTCATCAGCGGGGACGGCCATGCCGTGCTGCCGGTATATTACAAACTGCAAAGCTATACCTACAGCTTCAGCGATCCGGAAAACACTTCATACGCCTATTCCTTCAGCGCCAAACTGGGTGAAGACATCGCTTCACGATGGCCGACAGCCGCAGAGATGTCCTCACAGGACGCTAACTTCTATGGCTGGAAAAACGGGACCATCACCTACGTGACCAAACGCATCACTGTCACGGAAGACATGCTGCCGTATTCCGGGAATGAAGTCGCACTCACGGCAGAATGGACAACAGAAACAGCCAAAAAACAGGTCAATTACTGGCTGCAGAATCCGAACGGCGAGTATGTCAAATCCAAGGCGCTGAGCCAGGAGATCTATTCCTCCGGCAATCTGGGTGCAAAAGAGATCACCGGATTTACCCATAATGCCGAAAAGGATCAGCATACTGAGAATGAATATAACTTCTTCTATGACCGCAGCACATACAAATTCGAATATTATGACGGCGGAACAAAGCTCAAAGACAGCGACCCGATCCTGTTTGAGGCAAATGTGTCCTCAGACTATACACCGGAACGCACAGGGCTCAGCTTTGCCGGCTGGTATGCCGATTCCGGCCTGACAGCTCCTTATCACTTCACCACTATGCCGGGACATAACGCAGCCCTTTATGCCGGCTGGAAGGCGCAGGTCAGCTTTGAAGCGGAGAACGGAACGGAAACCCGCGAAGTGGCTTACGGACAGCCTGTCATGGAACCCTCCGCCCCGGTTTGGCCCTTCCACACCTTCACCGGCTGGTACACCGCCCGGGACGGCGGTAACCGCTGGAATTTCGCTGCTCCGGTCACAGAAAATGTGACGCTTTATGCTCATTTCACGGAAAATGTCCATTCCTGCATCGTGCGCTATCTGGCAGCAGAAAGCGGACAAAGCCTGCATGCGGACAAGATCATCACCGGTGCGGAGATCGGTGAGACCGTTACGGAACAGGCTGTGCGGATCGCGGGCTGGCTGGCCGAGCAGGATCAAATCAGCCGGACCGTTCAGGAGGATCCCAGTGAAAACATCCTGATCTTCCGCTACACCAAAGCACCGGAAACCATTTCCTACAAGGTTTCCTATCTGCGCTCGGATGATCATACACCGGTACAGGATGCGGTGGTGCGGACCGTCTCCGGAGACAGAGCCATCGTCTATGAGTTTGCCCCGAACATTCCCGGCCTGTATGCCGAACAGCTCCTGCAGTCCATAAGCCTGACAACCGCAAGCAATGAGATCGTTTTCTATTATAACGATTACAAGACAGCCGTTCTGAACGTCCGCAAGCTGGACATGGACGGCGGGATGCTGAACGGTCCGGCAGGGGAAAACTTCGCCCTGCGGATCGGCGAGAGCTTTGACGGGCACATCGGCCTGGAAGGCTATACCTGGGACCATGCTGCCGGAGATGTTGTCTTCACACCGGACGAGGCAGACACCGGCAGGACCTTCGAAATGGAACTTTACTACCGGAAGAACCTGACGCTGACACCGGAAGACCTGACGAAACCCTTTGATGGTGAAGCGCTGATGAACGAGGGCACAGCCCAGGTCATCACAGAAGGACTTGCGGAAGGCCACCGCATCGCAGATGTGGTGTTCAGCGGTTCCCAGACGGAGATCGGTTCTTCCGCGAGCCTTATCACATCTGTCACCATCAGCGGGCCGAAGTCCGGGAATGACTTTTATGCCGTCACCTGTGAAGAAGGCACCCTGACCGTCACCGAAGCAGCCGTACTGAAAGCTGTTCCCATGTTCCGTTCTTTGCGCAGAACACTTTCCTCAGCCGGGACCGTGCAGACAGCCGGTGACTTCACCATGACCTTTGATGAACCGGTGACTTTTGATGAAGCAGCCGGCACTTACAAAGACAACAAGGGAAATTTGCTGGCTGAATACCATGACGGTGTGCTGAAGGTTTTCAGCGGAAATATCAGGGTGGCGAACATCAACCCGGATGAGCCGACCAATGAACGCATCGAAATCGTCGGGAATGCCACCCTCACGCTTGCCGGAGTGAATATTTCCACCGGTTATGGTGAGGAATCTCCAATTTCAGTCTATCCTGATGTGACAGCAACGATCCTGCTGGATAAAGGTTCAGAAAACACATTGGATGCAAAAGAGACCAGAGACTATCGTGAAAGTGAGAAAAAACTTTATGCATCTTTCCCCGCTATCCATCTTTGGTATTATGAAGATGCTGATGAAACTCCACATATGGCTAATCTGATAATCGATAGTGTTACAGACGAATATGGAAAAAAATCAGGAGTACTGAATGCTTTTGGCGGAGACGGTTCTGCAGGGATCGGCGGTGCTTACTACCATGATATGTCCAGCTATAAAGATGCTGAAAACAAAGCCTGGTTCTCTGATAAGATGAAATACTACGGTGATATCACGATCAATGGCGGTACTTTGAACGTGACAGCTATTGATGCCGGCGCGGCAATCGGCTCTGCAGGAAATGATGCCACATCTCACGGCTCCTATAAGACAGTAGCAAATTGGGGAACAATCACCATTAATTGTTCTGACGATGAGAACAAATCAACAGTTATTAATGCTGTCGGCGGCGGCAGAGGCGCCGGTATCGGCGGTGGAAACCACACAGACAGTGGGAAAATCATCATCAACGGCGGTACAATCGATGCGACCGGTTCCAGCGGAATCGGTTCCGGATTGGGAAGTTCAAACGCTTCCGGAACGGAAGGTGCTTATTCAAAAGGCCCCGGCTGGTATTACGGAGATGTAGAGATATACGGCGGAGACATTCACGCTGTAGCCAGCGGTCATGGTGCCGGTATAGGCGGAGGTATGTACAGCGATGCGATTGTAGTGATCGGCTGTCATGAAAATGAAAACGGAAACGAATTATGTCCGACGATCTATGCTCAGGGCAATGCGCAAAATAATAACAACTATCATCATGGCAGTGCTGGTATCGGCGGCGGTTACGAAGGTCATGCCCAAATAACAATCACCGGCGGCACCATCAACGCTCTCGGTTGGGAAGCCGGAGCAGGAATCGGCTCGGGAGGGTCTCCCAATGCAAACCCTGACAGAGGTTCCAATGGACGGATCGGGCCATCATTATTGTCCCAGACCACAGTTAATATCTCAGGCGGGACAATCACTGCAACTGCCGGCCAAAACGGCGGCGCCGGCATCGGCGGCGGTACCGGTGCAGACAAAGTAACCGTGAACATCAGCGGCGGCACTGTGACCGCTTTCGGTGCAGCATCCTGTAACCCGGATGAGGAAGGCTGCATCTACATGACAGGCGGTGCCGGTATCGGCGGTGGTACAGACGGATACAATGCACTGAAAGTGAAAACATCTGAAAAATCCAAATATTTCGTCATGACGGATCTCGACATCAGCATCACCGGCGGCAATGTGATCGCCATCGGCGGCTGGGGCGCATCCGGCATCGGTTCCGGCGCTGAAGTCACCGGTGCCCATGTATATACGGATAAAACGAAAATCACGACCTCACCCGATGCCAACATCATCGCCTATGCCGACGGCACCAAATTCGCCATCGACACCCGCCTGCTGCAGGATGACAATACCACGCTCAGCAAGGAACAGGCGATCGCCGGCAACGTGCTGCAGGGGACCTTCGTCCATGCTTACACGCTGGAGAGCGGTGTCTCACAGGATCCGGAAGGCCTGCCCGTCATCAAGATATTTGACAGCCTCAGCGGTGAGCTCGCCATCCCGGCACTGACCGGCATGAAGGATCATAATCTTGCCCACTATCGCTCTTTCGCCGCTACCGTCCCGCATCCGGGCGAATACCTGGTCTATACCGACGCCGACACCATCGGTTCGGGAGGGGAGAACGGCCGCTATTTTGCCTGCTCCACCTATGACATCTATAATAAGGATGCTCTTCTGGAAGAGATCCGCTATCAGGTCGAAACCGGCAGGCTCAGCGACAACTTCTATCTTTACCCGGTCAAATCCATCATTGTCCGCAAGACGGTCAGCGCTCCGGAAGGCATGGACCTCACCGGGATCGATAAGGAACTCACTTTCAGCCTGAAGACAAGGGATGCCGGACAGGACGGAGAAACCTTCCGCTCAGACAGCATCACCATCCAAAACGGCGAAGCACAGAACATCGCTGCATTCGTGAATGTCCCGGATAATGCTTATGAAGTTTGGGAAGAACCCGGCATCGGGTCCGAAATTTCCGGTTCCTTCGGCACTCTGGTCCTGAAGGATATCAAGGGGGCCAGCACATCCGGTGACAACAATAATGGTGTGATCAGCGCGGATCAATGGTCGGACAGCATCTCCTTTGAAAACGTCTATGAGACACCCACACCGACACCGGAGACACCCACACCGACCACGGAGACGCCAACACCGGAACCTCCGGATGAAACAGATGAACCGGAAGAGACACCGACGCCGACACCGGTCATCACCGTGACCACGCCTACGCCCACCCCGACCGTGATCACGCCGACACCGACGCCGTCAAAAACACTGTTCCCGATCATAACCCCAACAGCGACCGTCGCTGTCCCGCGGGAGACCCCGACACCGCCCCCGACCGAACCGGTTCCGGACAACCCGCCGGATCCGGAATATCCGGAGCTTGTGTTTGAAGCACCGTCAGCCTTCATTGATGATTACAGCGTCCCGTTGGGCCTGGGTGAGATCAACATGAACGCGGCAGACTGCTTCGAATAAGGAGAAAAGCCATGAGAAAACAGCTGACATTTCTGATTTTGCTGCTGTTGCTTGCATCGGTAACGTTCACCGTCTCCGCTCAGGATAACGCTTCCGTGGATACACTCCCTGCCGGTGAAGGAACTCCTTCCCCGGCAGAGGATTCCGGGAATCCTTCAGATGCGGGCTTCGAGGAGCTGGTCGTTGGGAACCCGACCCACCTGGAAGGCCACTTTTATACCGACATGTGGGGCGACAATACCGCGGATCTGGATGTCCGTCTGCTGCTTCACGGTTATAACCTGGTGACCTGGGACGGAGAAGAGGGAATGTTTATCTTTGATCCGTCGGTTGCCAACGGACTGGCGGAAATCGATAAAGAAAACGGGGACCGGACCTACTACATTTCGCTGTACTCCGATCTTGTTTACTCGGACGGGACACCGATTTTGGCCGCCGATTATATCTTTTCCTTCCTGCTGCAGATCGCGCCCGAGATCCGTGAACTGGGCGGAAAACCGCTGCGTTTGAACCACATTAAGGGTGTGGAGGAATATCTTTCCGGAGCGGCAAAAATGGTGAGCGGAATCCGATTGAGGGATGAGCGCCAGTTCTCTATCACCATCCGCCATGAATACCTGCCCTTTTTCTATGAACTGGGGCTGCTTTACTGCACCCCTTCTCCGATGCATGTCATCGCACCGGGCTGTACCATTCGTGATGACGGAGACGGCGTCTATATCGACGGGCCGTTTGATGCTCAGCTGCTGAAACAGACCCTGCTGGACCCGGAAAACGGATATCTTACCCATCCTTCAGTCGTCAGCGGACCTTATACGCTCACAGCCTTCGACGGCACGACCGCTGAATTCGAGATCAACCCTTACTACAAAGGCGACATGCTGGGCTATGTGCCGACCATCCCGCGGCTGGTCTATACCCACGCAGAGAATGAGACCATGACCGCCAAACTCCGGAACGGGGAATTCGGCCTGCTTAACAAAGTGACGAAAGCGGATGCCATCACGGAAGGCATTCAGCTGGCGGTCAGCGGAGGCTTTTCCATGGCCAACTACCCGCGCATCGGGCTCACCTTCATTTCCTTCTCGGCCGAAAAACAGGCACTGATCAGCACCGCCGTCCGGCAGGCCATCGCCCACTGCCTGGACAAGGACTGGATGGTGCAGGATTACGTGGGCAACTACGGCCTGCGGGTCGATGGATTTTACGGATTGGGGCAATGGATGTACCAGATCGTGAACGGCTCATTGGCTTTTCCCATTGAAGAGCCGGAGAACCCGACAGCTGCGGAAATGAGGGAATATCAGGAAGAGCTGAAACGCTGGGAAGCGCTGAACATGGATGAACTGAAGATCTACAATCTTGACATTGATGAGGCGGTCCGGCTTCTGGAAAATGATGGCTGGACGCTGAACCGCTCCGGAGAAGCTTTTGACCGGGAGAAGGATGATGTCCGCTGCAAGATCATCGACGGGGAGCTCGTTCCGCTGGACCTTACCCTGGCTTATCCTGCCGGCAACCGGATCGCGGAGATCATGGAGGTCCACTTTATTCCCTGGCTGCGCCAGGCGGGGATCGCATTGACGACCGCACCGGAACCCATGGAAGTGATCCTGGATATGTTCTATCGGAGAACAGCGCGCAGCTATGACATGCTCTATCTGGGCTCCAACTTCGATGTCATCTTTGACCCTTCCACCCATTTCACCCCGGGTGAAGACGGAAGCCCGACCTGGAACTATACGGAGATCGCCGATGAGGAGCTTTACCAGCTGGCCGTGGACATGCGCCGTACCGAACCCGGCGACACACTGGAATATGTTGAACGCTGGCTGAAGTTTCAGGAGCGCTTCACCGAAGTGCTGCCGATGATCCCGATCTATTCCAACATCTACTTTGATTTCTATACACAGAACCTGCAGTACTACGATATTTTCTCCGAAATCGCCTGGAGCCGTGCCATCGTTCCCGCAGTCTATGCGCCCCTCCCGGAAACTGAGGCCGCAGCAGAGGACGAGCCCGGTGAATTTGATGAATTCGAAGAATTTGAGGAATTTGAGTAAAACCGGGATCTGACTTCCTTGCAAAGTAGGAGACGCACACAGGGACGGTTCTTCTGTGCCGGCTGCGCGGCAGCAGAAAAACCGTCCCCAATGTGCTCTATTACCACAAAATTGAACTTTTGTCAACTGTCATTATTGACACTTGCAATATTTTCTAAAGTGTGTATACTCATCAATAACAAGGGTGAAAGGTGAAGGGTGAAAATAAGGAGCCCTGGCCGGCATTCAGGGGCCAGAAGGCAAAGATCCAAACCTTCAACTTTCAACCTTCAACTTTCAACTTTTTGAAGAGGAAACGATGGACGGCAAAGAGATCTACGATGAGATCAGCGAATATCTGAACGACGACG